>NZ_LWFU01000447.1:0-2885 GCF_001635135.1 Oleiphilus sp. HI0080 | reverse complement strand
AAGGCAGCTCGTTGATTCATGTTTTGGCCCCACCAACGAGTTTGTTTTACACGTAAAAGTCTGTAACAACAATTAGAAGGTTTTTACACGCGGCACGCGATATGCGTTGAGCCCTTCACGATTTTTTCGTTTGGCTATGAGGCCGCTTTGACAAAGATACTAACCTCTCAAGATCGGCTCAATCTGATTGGCTGGGTATAATCACACTAACGTTAATCTGTTCACCCATCTGCTTTTGCATATTCGAAAGCTTGTCGATCAGACTCTCAGTGACCAGCGAGCCGCCTCTAAGAAGCAGCATATTCCGCTCGCCGAATATATCCTCTTTAACAATCATGCCAGGCTCCAATGAATGAAGCGGCACAACAATATTATGATCAAAATGCTTCACTAATTTCCGTTCAGTTTCGAGGTTAGACAAGGCTTTTAGTATCTCTAAATCAAATGCTGTCGTGCGTTGTTTTAACTTTTGAATTGCCTGTTCATGCGTTGCCGGAATAACCACAGGACTATATCTTTTTTCACAGTATTCCAGCGCAGCGTTAAAGATAAAATTCAACTTACCTAATTCTTGTCGTTGCAAGCCCATTGGGAACCCGCTTCCATCCGCTGCTTCTTTTTGTTTGAAAAGCAGATCTGCACACTCACTAAATGTTTCGACAGCGATAATCGTACAAGCGCTGTTTGCTGGGTAGGTTTTATAGATTGCCTGCTCATCTTCCTTCATTTTCGCGAACGGTTTATTCAAGATAGCGTCGGGTACACCGATCTTTCCTATACCATGTAAGCGTGCCGCATGAGTCAGCACCCGAATTTCCTTTTCACTCGCCCCAAGCCGAGCAGCCAGCTTCTGCACGACTTCCTCTAGTTGATAGGCTAAGGCCCTCTGTCCGGATTGTTTCATATCCAAGAGATTGAGGAAGCTCTCTCCGATAAGGGCATAAGCGTCGTCGAGCGCCTGAACCGTTTCTGAACGTTGATACGCCTCTATCTCAAGTTTTTGCTCGATGTCTGCCTTATGTTCACTTAATTCATCATGCATTTTTTTGAGCTTATGCAACGCACGATTTCTCTTTATGTTTTTGTCTCTCCGAAATAGAGCCTCATCCGCAAGATTTAAAAACTGCTCGTTATCCCAAGGCTTGGAAACATAGGCAAAAATCTCACCTTCGTTGACCGCCCTAACCGTGTCATCTTTATCGGCCTGCCCACTTAACAAAATTCGAGGCGTCATCGGCCGCGCAGTTTTGGCATGGCGAAGAAACTCTGCGCCATCCATCTTCGGCATACGCATGTCGCTTATGATCAAGTCAGGTTTGATTTCAGGCAGCGCCGCGAGCGCGAGCACTGCATCCGAATATGTGTGCACGCTATATTTTGAATGGCGAAAAACTCTTCGCAACGAACTTAATACATCCGGATCGTCATCAACAATCAAAATACTATTCTGCGTTTCCAACCTAATCCCCCAAAACGGTACAGTGGTCTATATTGAATATACTAGCCGACAATAATCGGTTCTACCGCCCTATTTTTCTATTTCTAAAGTCAAATACGGGTTCATTTATTTTGTGGTCTACATGCCGGAGCAAAAATCAGTGCGTCAGCCTAACAACGACTTTAACACTAAACGAAAACTGATGAGCCTTGTTGTTGTGTTTATATTATTTTTAGCCGCATTCTCATTTTTGTTTGTAAACGAACAGATTTGGCTAGTTTTTTTTGTCGTTGCACCCGCATCGGTATTGGTCATCTCAATAGCGTATCATTTGCCCCAAACGTCTTCAGCAGCGAGAACACGTACCTTACAGAGCAAGGTCATCACGTTGGAAAATGAAGTGATCACTCTTAGAAAGCAGATTAAGACAATGGAAGATAACCTCCTGCAAACCAAAGAGTCTCTCGCCCAAACAGAAAAGATGGCGAGTTTAGGGCAATTATCTGCTGGAGTGGCCCATGAGATAAACAATCCTGTAGGCTTTATGATGAGCAACATGTGTACCCTTAAGGAGTACACCTACTTCTTAGATCAGCTTTGCAAGCATTTGCTAGAGTTAATGTCCGGCTTAACAAAGCAAGAGAAACTAAAACATGAAGAGGTTATAGAGAAGATTGAGAACACCCTCAAGATTGAAGACCTCGATTTTGTGCTCTCAGATGCGAATGCGTTAATTGACGAGAGCTTAACCGGCTGCACCCGCATAAAAGGAATCACAAATAGCCTTAAGGGGTTCGTAAGAGAATCTCAAGACGAGCAAGAGTTGTTGGTTAACGACTTGATTGAAGAGACACTGAATATCGTCTGGAATCAGATCAAGTATAGTTGCACCCTGGAAAAGCATCTCAACAGCCAAGCACTCGTAAAGCTTGTGCCGAGCTCTTTCAATCAGGTATTGCTTAATATTATGGTGAACGCCTCACATGCAATGGAGGGGCTTAATGGTGTCCTCACGGTTAGAACCTACGATATCGAGGATAGCGTGCAGATCGAAATCGCGGACACCGGTGTTGGGATAGAGAAACGCAATCTCAACAAGATATTTGAACCGTTTTTTACCACGAAGCCAGTTGGACAAGGCACGGGACTAGGAATGTCAATTTCCTACGAGATAGTCACTGCAGCCGGAGGAACCATCACAGTGAGCAGCGAAGTCGGCGAAGGTACCTGTTTCAAAATCCGCTTACCAGCACTAAAGGAAATCTAAGCGGCCTCATCGCCATCAAACTATACATTCTTAATAGCCTTTAATTTAATCCGCGCTTTTTGCAGGTTATCATAGCGATGTTGCCCGCCCTTGGCACAGTTGGATAGCGCGGCCCCCTCCTAAGGGGCAGGTCTCAGGTTCGAATCCTGAAGGGCGGGCCATTTCCCCTTTCCCTTACTC
>NZ_LWFU01000446.1:0-3250 GCF_001635135.1 Oleiphilus sp. HI0080 | reverse complement strand
GTCCCATACTTACTCCGTTCATTCGATGTATTTATTATTCGATGTATTTATTGTTAGTAGGCTCGGCGACCGGGAAGGCACACATCCATAAAACGTATCGTAACAGATACTCACTCGCAGAATTTACGTGGATATTAAATCCCTCAAGGTTTTCTCAGAATACTGCGTCTCAATAAATTGATTCAGATCTTTAGCTATCGTACGTACACCCTCAGGAATATCGGCCAAGTGGCGCGAGTGCTTTTGTCGAGCCAAACTCAAAATATCGGCGACGCTGATAAGATCACTAGACCGCGCGAGTACAAAACAGTCGCCGTCTTTTCCAGCATCGATGATCAGCTTCCCCTTAAGCAAGGTCTCAACCACTTCCCTTACTAAAACGCCCGGCACTCCACGAATCGATTCCAATGCGTCTTGCTTTATAGGAGAGCTTCTTCGCTCTTGCGCATCTGCCACATCAATCATGACACGCAACGCTAACTGCTCTATTTCAACTGGAGAACCTTTCACATTCAGAACGCGCGTTATGTAGTTATCGTTCTGAAGATAAAAGGCAATGCTTGAACCAAGCAGCAATATTAGCCAACTCGCGTAAAGCCATAATAGCGCAACAATACCTACCGCAAAGCCGGAATAAATCACATCATAACGCGCCGAACTTACAACAAACGCAGTAAACGCCTGCCCGGCAATCTGCCAAATAATGCCTGCGACGATCGCACCAACAAACGCATTCGATGCCCTTACTCTAGTGTTAGGCACCAACACATAGAAAAAAGCAAAGGCCGTAATCAAGACAATACTTGGCATTAAATCTGTCGCAATTGTGAAGAAAACACCAAAAGGCTCAACAAGCGACAACTGCTTAATTAGAGCGCTTTCAAACAAACCACTGGTGAGCGATATTGCGGCCACCACCAGAATCGGTCCGACAAAAATCATGCTTAAATAGTTACTAAGCCTACGACTAATTGAGCGCGTATTTGCGACAAACCAAATTCGATTAAACGCAAACTCGATTTTCTGTACCAGAGATAGCACGGTGTAGAGCAACAACAACAAGCCAACAGCCCCTAGCACACCAACCTTTACATTATCTACGAACTGCATAATCGCCTGATGAATCTCCTGCCCTTTTTCTCCCATGGGCAACAAAAAGTGCTCAATCATCGGCAAAAATCTGTTTTGCACATTGAAATAACGTAGCAAAGAAAAGCTCAGTGCAAGCAGGGGAACAATCGACAGAATGCTGGTAAACACTAGGCTCATCGCGTGTAACGTGAGGCTACCCTGAGTAAGATCCCGCACAATCGCGTAACTAATACGCGAGACCCGATGTGCAACCCTCTCTAAGCCGCTCTGATTTTCGCGGCACGGCTGCATTAACCATTCGAAAAGTTCTTTTTGTTTTAACTGAATCCGGTCGAACACAGCAATCAATCTCCTTTGATCTTTAAGTGAGTATAGTTGAACAAAGGTTTATACTGCACGCGTGTTTACACTATAGATATCTCGACCAAGGTATACATGTTTCGTTTTTTCGAAAAACTCGTTAATCCATTTCCACCAGAGCCTCCAGAAACAGCCCCATCAACGCTGGCGGCATTTTGTATCCACTATACGCGAGGCGTTATTCCACATCTTCTCGTCATGGCGGGACTGACCGCATGTATCGCGGTGATGGAAGTCAGCTTATTTCGTTTTCTGGGCGAGTTAGTGGATCTTCTAACCGCAAATACGCCTGAAACTCTCTGGCAGAATCACTCGAACACCCTGATAAGTTACGCGTTAATTGTGCTTGTGATTCTTCCGTTTGCCGTTCTGCTGCACTCAAGCATCATTCATCAAGCCTTGTTAGGGAACTATCCGATGCGGATACGCTGGAATAGCCATCGCTACCTACTAGGCCAGAGCCTTAGCTTTTTTCAGGATGAATTTGCAGGCCGCATCGCGACAAAAGTAATGCAAACGGCTTTATCAGTGCGTGAAGCCGTGATGAAGCTACTCGACGTTTTGCTTTACGTCTCGGTTTATTTTATCGGCATGGTCAGTGTATTGGGGCTTTCAGATCCAACCCTTTGCATACCGCTCATCCTTTGGTTCCTGGGGTATCTCGGGGCGCTGCGAGCGTTCATACCTCAACTAAGAGAGATTTCAACACAACAAGCCGATGCGCGCTCAGCGATGACAGGCAGTGTGGTTGATACCTATACGAACATCTCGACTGTAAAGCTGTTCAGCCATGCTCAGCGAGAAGCAGACTATGCAAAGAGCGCAATGGATGATTTCCTGCAAACGGTTCACCCTCAAATGCGCCTGGTCACCAAGCTCAATGTAAGTGTCTGGTTTCTGAACTCGCTGCTGCTATTCTCGATTTCAACCTTATCGATATATCTTTGGTCCAATGATGCTGTTAGCACTGGGGCAATTGCGGTGGCAATCGGCCTAGCGCTTCGGTTGAACGGAATGTCGCAATGGATCATGTGGGAGGTATCAAACCTATTTGAAAATATTGGATCAGTTCAGGATGGCATGAACACCATTGCTCAACCCAAAGTCATTCAAGATAAAAAGCACTCCAAACCACTCGACATAAGACACGGCGCCATCGAATTTAACCATGTTGATTTCGAATACACGCTAGGAGAACAGGTTCTCAAAGATCTATCGCTAAACATTAAAGCAGGCGAGAAGATCGGTTTAGTTGGTCGTTCCGGTGCTGGAAAATCCACACTGGTCAACTTACTTCTGCGCTTCCATGATCTAAACCGAGGAAGCATCCGCATAGATGGGCAGGACGTTAACCAAGTCAAACAGGAAAGCTTGCGAGCACAAATAGGCGTGGTAACGCAGGACACCTCCCTACTCCATCGATCCGTGTTCGAAAATATCACCTATGGTCGCCCTGACGCCACGATTGAAGAAGTGATTGAAGCCGCTAAAAAAGCGGAAGCGCATACGTTTATTCAGGGGCTCAGTGATGCCAAGGGACGCACAGGCTATGAAGCTCACGTTGGCGAGCGTGGCGTTAAGCTCAGCGGTGGACAGAGGCAACGAATCGCAATTGCGAGAGTGTTACTGAAGGACGCTCCTATTCTCGTGCTAGACGAAGCAACCTCCGCACTCGACTCGGAAGTCGAGGCCGCCATTCAAGAGAGCCTGTATAACCTGATGGAAGGCAAGACAGTCATTGCTATTGCGCATCGTCTCTCGACCATCGCAGCAATGGATAGGCTAATTGTGATTGATG
>NZ_LWFU01000445.1:0-9831 GCF_001635135.1 Oleiphilus sp. HI0080 | reverse complement strand
TTTGTCGCAACAATGAGCTTTCCGCACCGCGCGAAAGGTAATGAATTATCTTCGAGGTACTGGTAAATCAGATGCTTACCACGTACACATAACCTCGCCTTCAAGGAATCGAGTTGATAGTAAATTCCCGCATGAATGACTTCACTGTTCCGAGAGGAAGTTTGCCTTCCAAAACCCTCTTCTTTATCCAAAATCCAAACACTACGCCCGGACATCGCCAATGCGCGCGCAACAGCCAATCCCACCACGCCGGCACCTATAACAACTGTATCCAGCGTATAACGCTCCTGAGACATCTCTACTGCTTCCTTCTAAAACCGCGAACACATATTAATTTTTAATCACATAGAGCGCCCAAAACAGACGCCCAATCGATATTTCCTTAAACTAACACGCCATGCGCAAAATTATCCACATCGACGCAGATGCGTTCTACGCCTCAGTTGAAGAGCGGGACAATCCCGAGCTCAAACAGCATCCGATTGCGGTCGGAGGCAACCCAAACGGTCGCGGTGTCGTCGCAACGTGCAACTATATTGCTCGAGGTTTCGGTGTGCGCTCGGCGATGGCCTCATCGAAAGCCTTAACGCTTTGCCCATCCCTCATCTTTATTAAGCCAAGATTTGCGGCGTATAGAGAAGCCTCTCAGAAAATGCATGCAATATTTCATCAGTACACAGAACTAGTCGAACCCTTATCACTTGATGAAGCCTACCTTGATGTTACGGATTCACCGCAATACCAAGGCAGTGCAACGCTGATTGCTAAAGCCATTCAAGCTGAAATTAAAGCGCAACTCAACCTCACGGTGTCGGCCGGCGTCGCGCCAAATAAGTTTCTTGCCAAGATAGCGAGTGACTGGCGAAAGCCTGCCGGGGTATTTGTTATAGAACCAAGCCATGTGGATGCGTTCGTGCAAGCTTTGCCAGTCAAAAAGATTAATGGTGTTGGTCGCGTAACCGCTGAAAAAATGCGAGTTCTTGGTATCGAGACATGCAACGACCTTCGGCAGAGAACAGAATCCGAGTTGATCTTGCATTTTGGTAAATACGGCTCTCGCTTGGCAACCCTCGCCCATGGAGTCGATGACCGACCTGTAAATACTCAGCGGCAGCGAAAGTCTTTATCTGTCGAGACAACCATTGACGAGGATCTTGTTTTATCCAACGAGCTGGATGCCCTCCTAAAGAAGCTATTTTTAGAACTGAAAAAACGAAGTGAAAAACTGAAACCGACTGAAAACGTAAGCGGTCGATTCGTGAAGATCAAGTTCAAAGACTTCTCCCAAACTACTTTGGAAGAAGCTATCCAGAGCGGCACCGAGCCGTGGGCCGATCAAGATGCGTTTAGAGGCATGATGCACAAGGCGTGGCAGCGCAAGCAACTTCCCGTTCGTCTCGTTGGGCTTGGGTTACGCATAGGCAACAACAAAAAAGACGAACTTCAGTTAGACTTGTTCTCTGACCCAGCATCCGGAAGTATTCAACCCGATACATAAGCCGGTAATTAATCAGCAGCAAGGCGGATATTTTGGAACACCCATACGAACGACTTTTACCGGATATGGTGATCGACGCGGTCGAATCGCTCGATCTACTCAGTGACCAACGAATATTTCCGCTCAATAGCTACGAAAACAGAGTTTATCGAGTTGGACTCGAAGAGAGCGCACCTTGCATTGCAAAATTCTACCGACCTCAACGATGGGACAAAGAAGCTATCCTTGAGGAACATGCCTTCTCTTTTGAGCTTCAGGAGAACGACATCAACGTGGTTGCACCATTGATCATTAACGGTCAGTCTCTTCACGAGTTTGAGGGCTTTCAATTCGCTCTATTTCCTATGCAGGGCGGCTATGCGCCGGAATTAGAGCTACCGGATACGATGTATCGAATAGGTCTAAATATCGGACGCATGCATCAGGTTGGGTCAAGCAAACAGTTCGAGCATCGTCAAACCATGTCGCTTGAACAATGGGCAATAAATAGCAGAGCCTTCTTGCTGGAAAATGACTTCCTCCCAATGAGCTTACAAACCGCATACGATACGCTCACAGACGATCTAGTAAAAACGATGAAGTCGATATTGGCGCACCACAAAGCGAGAGATCAGCGCATTCACGGCGATTGCCACATGGGCAATATCCTTTGGCGTGAAGATCAGGCTTTTTTTGTAGACCTTGATGATTGCGTTATGGGCCCCGCAGTGCAAGACATTTGGTTATTATTATCAGGCGATCGACTTCAGCAAACCAGCCTCTTGAGCGAGTTCCTTGAAGGGTATGAAGAGTTTGCGAGCTTTGACCTAAAAGAGTTAAACCTTATTGAAACACTACGCACCATGCGCATCATGAACTACTCGGCATGGCTGGCAAAACGCTGGAAAGATCCGGCGTTTCCAATGCACTTCCCTTGGTTCAATACCGAGCGCTATTGGTCGGAGCACATCTTGGAGTTAAGAGAACAATTAAGCGCTTTAAACGAACCGCCCTTGCAACTTATGCCCTAAACTCTACAATCAGCACCTTTTAGAACGAGCTTTCATAATGAGACAAGATTCGAGCCAAAAAAGCGCAGACACAGTCAGTGTTCGCGCGCTGGTACTGGCCATCTTCCTGAGTATTGCCGGCACAGTTGGCGTTCTGGAGTGGCAGAATAAAATTCACCATCCCGAGAGCAAAGACCAGTTCGATCTAGCGAGCTATAAGGTCGTATTTGTGCCAACTGAAGACGAAGGCCAATATCGGCTTTCCCCAAAACCCTCATATCAAACTTCGTTTTGCCAAGAAGGCTATCTGTTTATTCGAAATGACAAAGATCATGCAATGCAAGGCCTATTGGTCGATTATAAAAACCGCGGAATTAAGTGCGAGCCACGAGATGTCGACAGCCAGAGCGTAAACGCAAATTCGGAAACCTTAGCGGAGCAATAAAGTGTCGGACAAAACGCCCGAACAAGAAGCAGACCAACTGTACTCATCCCCCCTTGATCAGCAAAACGATTTTAGGTTCGATGAGGCCGTTGCGCGTGTGTTTCCAGACATGATTCAACGCTCCGTGCCTGGATACAAAACGATTATCCCAATGATTAGTCTCATCACCGAGCGTTATGTTCAGAGTGATACTGCCTGCTATGATTTAGGCTGTTCGCTTGGAGCATCAACGCTCGCTATGCGCCACGGAGCCAAAAATAAGGCTACTCGCATCATCGGCATAGACAGCTCTCCCTCAATGATTGAGCGGTGCAAGCACTATATCGAGCTAGATAATGACAGGACGCCGGTTGAGCTGCGTTGCGCTGACATTTTAGACACCCAATTTGAGCCATGTTCTGTCGTCACCATGAACTTTACACTTCAATTTCTGCCGCTAGATAACCGGGCCGCTTTAATACAGAAAATATACCGGGCGCTCGTGCCTGGCGGCGTGCTTATATTGTCGGAAAAGCTCCAGTTTCAATCTATCAAAGAGCAAAACGAGCAACAGGAATTACATTGGTTATTTAAAAAAGCAAACGGGTATAGCGACCTTGAAATCAGTCAAAAGCGTAACGCAATCGAGCAAGTGCTGCTGCCGGAAAGCGAGCATGTCCATATTGCCCGCCTAAAAAATGCCGGTTTTCAAGACGCCTTTTCTTGGTATCAATGCTTTAACTTTTTTTCTTTCTTAGCGATTAAAGCGTCTTAACCCATGAACTATGACGACGTATTTGGCGATCTTGTCGCCTACATGCAATCCGATACACGACTTAAGCGCTGGCTTCCGTCTCTTGAACGTTTACTACACCAGAAACTATACGAAAAACCTCATGGTGATATGCAACGATGGATTGATGCATTAGACGCACTCCCAACGCTTCCTGTGGAAAAAGTCTCTCTTGACACCTCTAAAGTGGGAGCCTCTGGGTCAATCAGCCCCGCCCAGCAAGCGCAACTCGATGATGCACTGAGGAAGCTGATTCCATGGCGCAAAGGACCTTTTGAGCTATTTGACACGCACATTGACACCGAATGGCGATCAGATTGGAAGTGGGATAGAGTCGAACCCCATATCAGCCCACTCAATGGCCGCGCCATCCTCGACGTAGGCTGCGGTTCCGGCTACCACTGCTGGCGAATGCTCGGCGCCGGAGCGCGTCGCGTAATTGGCGTCGACCCCAGCTATCTTTTCTTAATGCAGTTCAATGCCATCAAAAAGTACTGCGGTCTAGGCGAGCCGATTCATTTGCTTCCCATTCGGATGGAAGATCTTGAGCCGCAACTTGAGTACTTCGATACCGCTTTCTCAATGGGCGTTTTGTATCACCGAAAGTCACCGATAGACCATCTCTACGAACTTAAGGGCGCATTGCGAAAAGGCGGAGAGCTTGTGTTAGAAACGCTGGTTGTTGACGGGCCTTTAGGTTATTCACTAATGCCTGAAGACCGCTACGCAATGATGCGAAACGTTTGGTATTTGCCTAGCGTATCCACACTGGAGCTTTGGTTACGACGCGCTGGCTTTAAAGACATACACTGTGTGGACCTCAATCGAACGAGCTGCGATGAACAACGAGTGACCAAATGGATGGAGTTCCAATCCCTCTCGGACTTTCTTAACCCGAATGATCAAAGCAAAACAGTAGAGGGCTACCCGGCTCCACTTCGTGCAACCCTTGTCGCTCGCAAACCAAATTAAAACGTGTTTAATATAAAAAAGGGCCGGGTAGAAATTCTACCAGGCCCTTTTAAACGTAACGCTCTTACGCGTCAAATGGGTGCCGTAACACGATCGTTTCAATACGATCTGGCCCGGTCGATATAATATCGATTGGCGCTTGAACCTTTTGCTCTAAATACTTGATATACGCTCTTGCATTCTCAGGTAACTCATCCAGAGTTTTAGCACCGAGAGTGCTCTCTGACCAACCAGGAAGCTCTTCATAAATCGGCTCAAGGTCATCATAGCCCTCTCCGTCCAGAGGAGGACGCGAAATATTCTCACCCGCTTTCGTCTTATAAGCGACACAAACCTTGATCGTATCGAGGCCATCTAGAACATCTAACTTAGTGAGACAAATGCCTGAAACGCTGTTGATTTGAATAGCATGTCGAAGGCCGACAGCATCAAACCAACCACAACGGCGAGGGCGGCCCGTAGTCGCACCGAACTCATGCCCCTTCTCTGCTAAATGGCGACCGTTATCGTCAAAAAGCTCTGTTGGAAACGGACCTGAGCCAACACGTGTCGTATAGGCCTTAGTAATACCAAGCACGTAATCGAGGTACATCGGACCGAAACCGCTACCCGTTGCTGTCCCGCCGGCTGTGGTATTTGAAGACGTAACAAAAGGATAGGTACCATGATCGATGTCCAACAAAGAACCTTGAGCGCCCTCAAACATGATGTTGTCGCCGCGCTCACGATAGGCATGCAGTTCGTCGGTTACATCTACAGCCAACGGCAACAATTCTTCACCCATTTTCAATGTTTCTTCCAATGTCTTTTCATAAGAAATTGGCTCAACCTTGTAGAAATTCTCTAATACAAAGTTGTGGTAAGTCATGATCTCTTTTAGCTTCTCGGCGAAAGACGCGGGATTCGCTAGGTCGCCAAGACGCAATCCACGACGCGATACTTTATCCTCATAAGCAGGACCAATGCCTCGCCCTGTCGTGCCTATCTTATTTGCACCTTTTGCGATCTCACGCGCTTGGTCAAGCGCTACGTGGTACGGAAGAATCAATGGACAAGCAAGGCTTAACTTCAGGCGTTCACGAACAGGAACGCCTCGACCTTCGAGTTCGCCCATTTCTTTTAGCAAGGCATCAGGTGCGAGCACAACACCATTGCCAATAAGGCAGGTGACGTTGTCACGAAGAATACCTGAAGGGATCAAGTGCAATACCGTTTTTTCACCGTCAATAACCAACGTGTGACCAGCATTGTGTCCACCTTGAAAACGCGCAACCGCGGTAACTTGCTCTGTAAGCAAATCAACGATCTTGCCCTTGCCCTCATCACCCCATTGAGTGCCTAAAATGACAACATTCTTACCCATAAATCTCTTTCTCTAGCGATAATGCTTCAGACTCGGTAACAAAACACCAAGCCACTTAAATTTTAACTTCTACCCACCGGCCATCGACCAACTTAAGCTCACTTGAGCAGCCATGATCATCAATATCGGAATCAGACAAGCGCTGGATAACCCGTTTCTCTTTTCTTAGCAAAGCGATAGCGCTCAACAAGTCGCTATCGTCGCCTGCAGGCGCTAAAACGGAATTTGACGGCGAATTCTGCTCGCCACAACGTGCTTGCAAACGAACGAGTGTCTTCAAGTCGGCGCTGAAGCCGGTTGCGGGTCGCGATGCACCGAAGTCTTCGCCGATGGCATCATAACGACCACCTTTTGCCAAGGCATAACCAAAGTTAGGCGTATACGCGCTGAACATTACTCCCGTATGATAGTCATACCCGCGGAGCTCACAAAAATCATATCCTAGTTCAATATTAGGAAAACGCGCGCTCAACTGAGCCGCAAACACTTTCAGCGCATCAACCGCTCCTAAGGTCTGCTCATCGGCCAATGCATCGATGGCAGATATGCTCTCTCGAACGGCATCCAACGCATCAATACTGCCACTGAGCAGTGCAATTTCGCGCACAATTTTAATCACCGGCTCTTCTGAATCGGCGAACAATGCATCTAGCTCGGGGATAGACTTACGGCTAAGGGCGTCGAAAACGGCTTCTTCCAAACTCGATTCAAGCTGCGCTGAACGCATAAGGCCACGATAGATACCTACATGCGCAAGATCGATATGTACCTTATCGACGTCCGCTAATCGCAGCGTTTCTAGCATCAAAGAGACCACTTCGAGATCCGCACTCGCACCATGCTCACCAAACAACTCACAACCAATCTGGATCGGGCTACGATTCGTCATCATGTGCTCAGGCTTGGTATGCACGACGCTATCTACATAGCAAAGACGTGAGATGGCTTGGTTCTTTAAAACATGCGCATCGATACGAGCAGCTTGTGGCGTGATATCCGATCGAACTCCGAGCAATCTACCAGACAATTGATCTGTTACTTTAAAGGTCTGCAGCTCAAGTTTGCGGCCAGTGCCAGTCAACAGACTTTCAATGAATTCAACTAGCGGAGGCGCCACAAGATCGTAGCCGTAACTTGAGTAGACATCCAGCATCGACCGTCTCATTTTCTCAAGCGCCCATGCATCAGGCGGAAGCAACTCATCGACGCCTTCAGGCAATAACCAACGTTCTGTCAAACTCATAAAGACTTAACTCTTACTCTCGTTATCATCAATCGTTCGCTCTCAAAGATCATTCTAACAAAGCGACAATGAGATGATCTTTAGGCTCTCACCAGCAACAAGCCCAATAGCCCGGCCAACATACATACCAGCGCTAAACTGCGAATGCTGCGATCATCTAATTCTGAAATTTTAGCTAGTGTAGCTTTCCATCCCTTGGGATTTAAGAAAGGCATCATACCCTCGATAACAAGTACGAGACACAATGCGGTCAAAAGGTCATGCCATGCCATACATTTTACCACGCAAGACAAACTTGCCTGTAGACAAAGGGTCGCGATTTTAACGCTTAATGCGAACTAACAAAACCCAAATACGAGAGATGATGACTTTTTAATAGTAAAAAACCAAAAAAAGCACCCAAACGACACGCTTGGATGCTT
The DNA here is from genome assembly GCF_001635135.1 of Oleiphilus sp. HI0080. Taxonomy (NCBI): domain Bacteria; kingdom Pseudomonadati; phylum Pseudomonadota; class Gammaproteobacteria; order Oceanospirillales; family Oleiphilaceae; genus Oleiphilus; species Oleiphilus sp. HI0080. The sequence goes on along the minus strand of NZ_LWFU01000445.1, from coordinate 2,127 downwards.
TTCTTTAGTTAAAAAACGAACTTATTTGCCGCTTTCGCTCTTCTTCATATATTTGAAGAAATCACTATCAGGCTTGAGCAAAAGAACATCTTCTTCATTTGCAAACGTATCTTTGTAAGCCTGCAAGCTTCGAGTGAACGCGTAGAATTCGGGATTCTTGTTGAAGGCTTTGGCATAGGTCGCTGCAGCAATCGCATCACCCTCACCACGAACAACCTCAGATTCACGATAGGCATCCGATTCGATGACGATCTTTTCACGATCCGCATCTGCTTTGATACCCTCAGCAAGCTCTTTACCCTGCGAACGCGTTTCACGAGCTTCTCGCTCACGCTCTGTCGCCATACGGCGGTAGACGTTTTTAGATAAATCTTCTGGAAGATCGATGCCTTTGACGCGCACATCTAAGACTCGAATTCCAAATTCGCTGAGTGTTTGCTCATTCAGCTTAGCGGTAATCTGCTCCATTAACTCGTCACGCTCACCGGAAACTACTTCGGCAAGACTTCGAGCCGCAAACTCATCTCGCAAACCTTTGTTGGTTGAATTAGACAGCAATGTGGTCGCCTGCCAACGATTACCTGCAGTCGCCTTGTAGTAAAGCTTCACATCTTCGATCTTCCACTTCAGGAACGAATCAACAATAAGGAACTTTTTGCCTACGGTTAAGAAACGCTCTGGACGCGAATCCAATGTCAAAACCCGTGCATCAAACTTACGGACGTTTTGAACAAAAGGCATCTTAAAGTGCAGCCCAGGACCAATGTCCGACTCAACAATCTCACCAAACTGCAATTTAATAGCGACTTGTCGCTCATCAACAACATATAGCGAAGAAGATACAAGTGCGATCAATACCAAGACCGCAATTAATGGTAATAGCGACTTAGACATTAGCGTACCTCCCTACCTGTTCGCGCATTTCTAGATCTAATCTCCTCGATCACACGATCCGCCAAGTCAGAGATCTCCGACGAGCTTGCGTCTGAACGAGTACCTGTTACAGAGCTAGCGCTTCGCTCTGAGACAATCTTATCCAAAGGCAAGTACATCATGTTATTGCCACCTTCAACGTCGATTAGAACCTTACTGCTATTTGAGTAAACTTCCGAAATCGCATCAAGGTATAAACGTTCACGTGTTACTTCAGGGGCCTTGGTATATTCAACCAGTAGCGCTTCAAAGCGCTCAGCCTCACCCGTTGCTTTCGCTACAACCTGATCTTTATAAGCGCTTGCCTCTTGCAACATACGTTGCGCCTTACCACGCGCTTCTGGGATGACCGTGTTTTTGTATGCCTCAGCTTCATTAACAAAACGCTCTTTGTCTAGCTTAGCTTTTTGAACATCATCAAAGGCAGCCTGAACCGCAGACGGCGCTCTCGCCTCTTTGATGTTCACGATACTAACGTTGATTCCTGTTTGATAAGCGTCCATGTAGTCCTGCAATCGCTCACGAGTCGAATCTGCAAGTATTGCACGCCCTACACCCAAAATAGGGTCTAGGTTGGTGCTACCCACTTCGTGACGCAAAGCTGACTCGACCGAATGCTGCAAGGAGGCCTCGGGATCTTCAACACGCAAAGCAAACTCCACCGGATCGCTCACGGTGTATTGCACGTTTAGATCAATTTCAACCACGTTCTCATCCTGAGTCAACATCTCTTGTTTTAACTCAGCATTTCGTACATTGGTGACGTTAACTGGAATCACTTGCTCTATCAGCGGGATGACAATGCGCAAACCTGGATCGAGTGTGCGGTTATACTCACCTAGCATCAGCACAACACCTCTCTGCTGCTCATCGATGGTATAAATCGACTTCCAACCTAAAAACAAGACTGCAATAACACCCAAGATCAGAAAAATGCCGCCCAAGCCCGAGGAGTTGTTACTGTTACCGTCTCCGCCGTTACTGCCTTTGCCACCACCAAACAAGCCGTTTAGCTTATCCGTCAGCTGCTTTAGCGCCTCATCAAGATCTGGCGGCCCTTGATTGCCACCGCGATTGTTATTGCCCCATGGGTCTTTACCGTTTGAATTACCCGGCTCATTCCAGGCCATACCTTACCCCGTTTGTTAGTAGGTTTTAGTTAGTTTGAATAGTACGCAATCCTAAAACGCGAAG
>NZ_LWFU01000444.1:0-4785 GCF_001635135.1 Oleiphilus sp. HI0080 | reverse complement strand
ACTAATCGACAATGAAACCGAAGCATCAGAGCGACAGCCTGATGAACGCTTTGAACGACCAGAGGACATTTTTTAAAGCGAGCTGATTCAAGCCCTTACCAATTTAATCGCGATCAGCACTGTCAGATAGTTACATTCTTCGACAAGTATTCAGACACAAAAAAACCGCTTCAATGAAGCGGTTTTTTTTATTCAAAACATTAATTACTTAATGTCTTCGACTGTTTTGAGCGGGTAATGCTCAGGATAGCCAAAACGCGCAACGCCTGAGTCAACTGCTGCTTTGGCAACTGCTGCAGAGACCGCGCCCAACAAGCGGACATCCAATGGCTTAGGAATAATATAATCTTTGCCATATTCAAGAGGCTCACCACCGTAAGCATCAACGACTTCCTGTGGTACAGGCTCTTTTGCAAGATCTTTAATTGCATGAACCGCCGCTACCTTCATCTCTTCATTAATCGCGGTTGCACGAACGTCAAGAGCACCACGGAAGATGAACGGGAAGCCAAGAACGTTATTCACTTGGTTCGGGTAGTCTGAACGACCAGTCGCCATGATCAAGTCTGAGCGCGCAGCAATTGCTGTTTCTGGCTTGATCTCAGGATCAGGGTTAGAGCATGCAAAGATGACCGGATTTGGAGCCATGCGGTTCAAATCTTCTACAGAAAGAAGGTTAGGACCAGATAGACCAACAAAAACATCCGCACCGTCACAGGCATCTGCAAGCGTACGCTTGTCAGTGTCATTAGCGAACATCGCCTTGTACTGGTTCAAATCATCACGACCAGTATGAATAACACCCTTACGGTCAAGCATGAAGATATTCTCTTGCTTCATGCCACAGCTAATTAGAAGCTTCATACAAGCAATAGCGGCTGCGCCGGCACCTAGACAAACAACTGTTGCATCTTCAATTTTCTTACCCGCTAGCTCAAGCGCGTTGATCATGCCCGCAGCGGTAACAATTGCAGTACCATGCTGATCATCGTGGAAAATTGGAATTTCGCACTGCTCTTGAAGGATACGCTCGATTTCAAAACACTCAGGTGCTTTGATATCTTCGAGATTAATACCACCAAACGTATTTGCGATTCGCTTTGTTGTATCTATGAACGCCTGAGGGCTTTCAGAATCAACCTCGATGTCAAACACATCAATACCAGCAAAACGCTTAAACAGTACACCCTTACCTTCCATTACTGGCTTACTTGCCAATGGACCAAGGTTACCAAGACCAAGAATCGCGGAGCCGTCAGAAATTACAGCGACAAGGTTGCCCTTTGCCGTGTACTTGTACGCGTCTTCCGGATTTTCAGCAATTGCACGCACTGGCTCTGCTACACCAGGGCTGTATGCTAGAGAAAGGTCACGTGAAGTTAGAGTTGGTTTAGTGATTTCAACACTGATTTTCCCCGCACGAGGTTGAGCGTGATAGTCGAGTGCTGCTTGTTTTAAATCGTCTGCCATTACAGTGTACCGTTTTAAAATTTTAGGCCGAAGCCTTTAATGGATACTTACTCTCGACTTCATACCGAGCATATCGCTCCTGCATGTCATCAAGAGTTACTCCGTGAAACCGAGTTCTACGTTGCGAACTCTGATTCAGACCTAACAGGTGTAAACCCTGTCTAAGTGCAAAAAAAGAGCGCGTAGCGCTCTTTTTAAATTTTGGAATCGGACTAGCTTGCGATTCTGCTTCCGAAACGCTTCTTGAACTTGTCGATGCGACCGCCAGTGTCCATCACTTTCTGCTTACCAGTGTAGAATGGGTGGCACGCCGAGCACACGTCCAAAAGAAGATCTTTGCACAGTGTTGAACGTGTCTTGATCACGTTACCGCAACTGCATTTTGCTTCGATTTCCTGATACTCAGGATGAATATCGTTTTTCATGATAATGACCTCTATAAAGTTTTGCCGCCACTCACTGTAAACCTGTCGAGCAATGAGCACCGCAAGGAAGGCTTCGAGCCTAGCACCACAAAAAGGCGCACAGGCCGAATTTGAGGCGGAGCATCTTACCAAAACCTATATAGAGTGCAAGCCTGAATTGGTTATATTTTGACTAGCCTTACCTAAAATCAGCCCACTGTTCGTTTTTCACATGACCCGCTTACCTGCTCAGCGTAAACTACCAGATTATGAACTCCCCAAACGATTCCAAGCTTTACGCGCATATCGCTTTACCGGTTCCTCTCATCGGAGGCTTTGATTACATCGTAACCAAAGTACAAACTGAGCACGCAGTCGCTGGCGCTCGCGCGCTCGTTCCCTTTGGGAACCGCAGACTAGTTGGCGTTGTTCTCGAGCTTAAAACGAGGTGTGATCTAGATGATGCAAAACTGAAACCCATCGACATGATCTTTACAGAGCAGCCCGTATTTAGCAGCGAAATGCTCACCCTGCTCTCTTGGGCAGCACACTACTATAGCCACCCTATCGGGGAGGTATTTAGCAACGCCCTTCCAAGCGCACTGCGCAAACCCAAAGCAGCACCAACCTACACAAAGAGCTTGTGGCGACGAACTCGCAAAGCATTTGAGGGCAGAAGCAATGCACACCTTCAAATTGCAGCTCTTGACGCTTTGGAACATTCTCCCTCAGGGTTATGGGACGATGCACTTCGCATCATGGGGTTCAGCACCAATCTACTTAGAAAACTAGAGCAACAAGACTATATTGAGCGGGAAGAAAACGATCTGTCGAGCAAGGCAATGCAGATCAGCGAAGATGCGCATCATTACACGTTAAATGAAGAGCAAGCCGCCACCCTTACTAGCATAAAGGCAAAGCTGGGGCGCTTTTCACCACATTTGCTAGAGGGTGTAACAGGAAGCGGCAAAACAGAAGTATATATTGCCGCTGTAAAAGAGTGCTTACTGCTCGACAAGCAAGCCCTAGTTCTGGTTCCAGAGATCAATCTAACCCCTCAAACGTTCAAGCGCTTTCAAAGCCAGCTAGGCATCCCTGTCGCCGTCTACCACTCAGGCATGACAGAAAAAGAAAAGTTCATCACTTACCAGATGCTCAAAACAGGCCAAGCAAAAGTCCTCATCGGAACGCGTTCTGCAATATTCCTTTCCACGCAAGCGCTTGGACTCATTATCGTTGACGAAGAGCATGACAGCTCATACAAACAATCAGATAACTTTAAATACTCAGCAAGAGATCTAGCCGTTAAGCGTGCACAACTTGAGGACTGCGCAATCGTACTTGGTAGCGCCACGCCGTCTTCAGACAGTTTACTCAATGCTCAGCAGGGACGATTTGATTGGCTCACACTCAACCAGAGAGCGAAAAAGGCCGCCATGCCGACGATAAAGTTAGAAGATATGCGAGCCTTAACGAGTAAAGATATTCTTAGCCCTCGCACTCTTGCCAAAATAAAAACGCAAATCGACCAGGGCAATCAAGTCATCGTTTTCCATAATCGCCGCGGCTTAGCACCGAGTTTGATGTGCTTTGATTGTGGTTGGATATATCAGTGTCCGAACTGCGATGCACGCGCAACAGTGCACCAAAGACCTGCCCGACTTCATTGCCACCACTGTGACTATAAAAGCCCAATAGTAGGTAGCTGCCCGCAATGTAAAGGGACGAACGTAAATGCTGTGGGAGCCGGAACCGAGCGAATCGAGCAGATACTGCATTATTACTTCCCCAATACCGATTTAGTGCGCCTGGATAGAGATGAAATCAAGAATCAGGCCGATCTTGAACAGGCAACTAGCATCATTCATCAAGGCCAACCCTGCTTGATCGTCGGCACGCAAATGATCGTAAAAGGGCATGATTTCCCCGATGTTACGCTGGTTGTTGTCGTTGATGCAGATGGACTTTTCTTTAGTTCTGATTTTCGCGCAATGGAAAAAGGCGCTCAGCAACTCCTGCAAGTTGCAGGTCGGGCCGGACGAGGCGATAAGAAAGGAGAGGTCACCATTCAGACTCGACAACCGGAGCACCCGTTATTGGAGTTACTGAAGCAACATCAGTATACGAATTTTATGCAAAACGAGTTACGCGAACGCGAGCTTTGCGCTCTTCCTCCGTTTAGCAAATTGGCGACTATCAGGGCCGAATCGGTTGATGCCGGTCGATGCGAACAAGCCCTTGCCCAGCTAAAAGGCTGCTTAAACTCGACCAAAGAGCTTGCCGGGATCTGCATCGCAGGTCCGCTTAGCGCAGCCATTTCACGTAAGCAAAATCGCTATCGCTACTACTTACACGTATTTGCTGAAAATAACAAACAACGCTTTATCGCGCAGCACTACACGCTGCATTTCATTCACCAATTAAAGCAACGCGATCTGCGTCTTAGCATCGACGTAGACCCGATCGAGACCAACTAATTACTTAGATGAACGAAAAGCGGGCAGATTCTTTTACTCAAGCCTGAAATTATAGATAATACGCGCCCCTAATATCGCTATAGCCGAGTATCGCTAAAGATATCAGCCAGCAACACTTACCCCCGGAGCATCATGAAAGAAGCCATCGCAAAACTTATTGAAACGGCAATTAACGAACTGCAAGCAGAAAAAACGCTTCCTGCCGATCTCAACTTCCGGGTAATGGTTGATAACACCAAAGATAAAAGTCATGGCGATTTCGCGACTAACATCGCCCTCATGCTCGCAAAGCAAGCGGGCAGCGCGCCTCGCAACCTGGCCGAGAGTATTTGCAAGAAAATTGAAGAACATGCGCCTGCTGAAGTCGAGAAAATGGATATTGCAGGGCCCGGCTTCATAAACTTCTTTGTCAGTACCGCAACGCAGTTCAGCGT
>NZ_LWFU01000443.1:0-15766 GCF_001635135.1 Oleiphilus sp. HI0080 | reverse complement strand
TTACGTTAAAGAAAAACAACAATGGGTTATCTCTTGCACAAATTTAGCTGACGGCGATTCTTATAAAGTGCACGCAAAACACATTATCAATGCTGCAGGCCCATGGATGCGACGCGTTATCGACAAAGGGGTACCCCAACTTAAAGCTTCGAGAGGCATTCGCCTCATCAAAGGCAGTCATCTCATCGTCCCTCGCGTTCCAAACGGTGATTCTGCCTACATCCTTCAAAACGAAGATCGGCGTATTGTGTTCGTTTTACCCTACCTTGATGATTATTCTGTTATCGGAACAACAGATAAAGAATACACGGGCCCTTTAGATGAAATTAAAATTGATGACGATGAGATAAAGTACTTAATATCGGTACATAATCAGCACTTCCTACACGAACTAAAGGTGTCAGACATAGTTGCCACCTATTCAGGAGTAAGACCGCTTTGTGACGACGAATCGAATGATCCCTCGGCGATTACTAGAGACTATACCATTGATACGCAGTCACTCGGTGCCAACGCATTTATATCGATATATGGCGGAAAGATCACTACATATAGGAAGCTCGCAAGCGCGGTATTGGAGGAGCTTCGCACATTTGAACCAACATTACCCAGAGAATGGACTAAATCAACGCCACTACCTGGCTGTGCATTTTTTGGGGAAACACGAAACGAAATCAGTAAAAGCCTTTCTGCGCGTTTCCCTTGGCTGAGCAAAGATCTAATAAGCCGCTATGCGTCTAGCTACGGTCACTTGAGCGAGCGCTTTCTTGCACAAAAAGAGTCTATGGAAGAACTGGGACAAGATTTTGGGTACGGGCTGACCGAGCAAGAAGTTAACTATCTCATTAACCACGAGTGGGCTCGAACTGCGGATGACGTGCTATTCAGAAGAACAAAGGTTGGTTATCATTTCAACAATAAACAGATAGAAAATTTAGAATCGTATATTGAAAAACGAATCAGGCCAGACGCTAGGCCCAGTTCGCTTTTAGAAAGCGCCGTATAGCTCCATATCAGGTGCGGCAAGCGTCAGCCGCGCCCGATCCTGCTCTCTTCACCATCCGCCATCTCGCTACTTCTTTGGTTTCTTGGCCATACGAGACTAAACTTCGCACCTCCCAAAGCATCACTTCTGCCAAGAAATGCTTTACCACCGTGCCAGTGCAGGATGCGCCGCACTATTGATAAGCCTAATCCATACCCGCCAGAACTTCGGGTGCGACTATCATCAAGCCGAGCAAATGCAGTGAACACTGACTCCCATTGATCTTCCGGAATACCAGGGCCATCATCTTCAACATCGACCCGACACGTATCTTGATCACAATGACAAGTAACACGTACCTTCGACTTCGCATACCGCGTTGCGTTACCAACAAGATTTTGAATAGAGCGATGAATGTAACGTGGTTCTACTTCGGTTTCATGCCACTCATCTGACTCAGCATCCATGACAGAGCTAATTTCCAGATCTGGCTTACCTACGCTTTGCTCATCTACCACTTGATAAACAATGTCGAAAAGATTGGCATGCTGAAAACTCAGTATTGGTCCACCTTGCTCAAGACGGGCATAGGTAAGAATTTCGTCTATAAGCTCATCTAGCTCTTGAATATCGCCATCAATCCCCTTGATTTGTTTCTGTCGAGACGCGTCATCGAAGCAATCTTCAATCATCTGAACACCAAAACGAATACGCGCCACAGGAGTTCGCAACTCATGCGAGACCGCATGAATCATTTCTTTCTGAACCAGCATCAAGCGCTGAATGTGATCAGCCATTGCATTGAAGGCCGTCCCTAAACGCTCCACCGACTCATTGCCGTCATTAGAAATTTTTACACGCGCATCCAATTCGCCTCTAGATATGCGAGCCGCAACGGTTTCAACACTGAGCAACTTGCGCTCATAACCTTGAACAAAGACAGCAACCAATCCATAGATACTAGCCAATAGACCGAATATCAAAAGACCTAGTACAGGCCAAGAAATCAAACTAAATGGCTCGGGAAACACGACTCTGTAGATTTCACCTGTTGGAGCTCGCAACAATGCAGACACACTTTTGTCAGAGACAACCAGATAGAACCCCTTCTCAGACAAACTATCTAAAGCACTTTGTGAGCGTAGCGCGTTCGCTTGTTCTAGAGGATACAAGGCCATACCCCAAGCATTTGCCAACTCTGCCACTACGGATTCCTGATTATCGGTAGCCTCCAACAGACCCCTGAAAACCTTCAAATACAGCTCATAAATACTACGACCGCTTTGATCAGACTCAAGCTCTAATAACAGTGTTGGTTCAAGAGATACGTAGCTGAGAAACAATCCCTCAGTACTTGTGAATACGACCTGCCCAAGGTCGAGGCGAGCATGAATCAGATTATCGATATTATCTTGATCACTGGAAACCACAGACAAAGCGTTCATATTTAAATCGGCTAAGATGAACTGGTGCTCTGACACGTAGCGAAGCACCGGATCTACAAGATGACTCCAGTAGGCTTGGTGTCGAACATGATTTGAGGTTGCGATAACTAAGAAGGAGAGGAGAACCAAGCCGGCTAGGAAGCCGGCCAGACTCATAAAGATTCGAATCGCGGGGCTATTCAAGAGATCAACCGACTAAGCTTCTTTAACGAAGAGATAACCTTTACTGCGAACCGTTTTTATACGACGCGGATGCACTGGGTCATCGCCGATTTTCGGACGAATACGTGACACTCGAACGTCAATCGATCGATCTTGGCCGTCATACTCTATGCCTCGCAACGCAGTAAAAATCTCCTCTCGGCTCAGAACATTTCCTGCATTACTAGAAAGCAACCAGAGCAAATCAAACTCTGCGCTGGTTAGATCAATACTTTCCTCATCTAACCAAGCCTCACGCATAGATGAGTCTATGGTTAGATTGTTGAATACTAAGCGCGTCGGGCCTTCACCATCCTGACCTGCTTGATTGGCGCTATCAGAAGCGTTATCTATATCTTTAATACGGCGCAACAAAGCTCTGATCCGAGCCAGTAGTACACGAGGCCGAACAGGTTTTGACATATAATCGTCAGCGCCCATCTCAAGACCCAAGACCTGATCAAGGTCATCCGTTCGCGCTGTTAGCATCAAAATCGGGCCGTTATACGTTGGACGAACCTTCCGACAGATCGACAAGCCATCTTCGCCAGGCAGCATTAAATCCAACACGACCAAGTCAGGCTTCTCATTGATAATGCGGTCAACCGCATGAGAGCCGTTTGCTTCAACAGAAACGACTAAACCATTACTTTCCAAATACTCTTTGGTGAGATCGGCCAACCTTTCGTCATCCTCTACAATAAGGATACGCCACGCTTCATTTTGATCTTCTACGTCCATCAGCTTTTCTTATTAAACTAAGTGTGAATCGGATGCTTGAGCCCTTATATTACAGCCAAACACGCGTTGTTACATTTAGTATATATGCTGTTTCAAAAATTACCCGCCGAAAAGAATAAATTCTTTGTTACCTCAGGAGATAACAGATTGGGTTTTAATCGTTATTATCACTAACAGAGACAATCTCTAGCTCAAAAACGAGCGTCAAACCTGCCAAAGGATGGTTAGCATCAACGGTTACGCCGCCCTCGTTTACTTCCACAACTTGAATTATTTGCGTCTGCTCACCCGTATTGGTTTGAAACTTCATCCCGGGTTCAAGGTCAGCGATATCAAACAGCTCCCTAGATACCACGTTAACAAATTCTGGACGATGCGGACCATAACCTAACTCCGGGGGAATCGTCGCTTCAATTCGATCTCCGGCGCTGCGGCCATCAACGGCCTTCTGCAAACCCTCGATGACATCTGAGGCGCCGATTTTTATCTTCATTGGCTCTCCACCCTGGGATGTATCCACTACCTCCCCATCGCTTCCTTTGAGCCAATAATGCACAGTATATGTTTTCATAACTACCTCTTGTCCGAGCGCTCGACTAACCAGTCTGCACTGAGAGCCCATGTATGCGCGGGAGCAGATGCACCTGCAAATACACCGGCATGTCCTCCGGGCGCAATACAGAATTCTTTATCCGTGGATGACACAATATCCAGAATCTTGTGTGCAGCTTTCACGCTAACGATATTATCGCTCTCTCCAGCAAAGGCCAAAATAGAACACGCAATCTTATTGAACTGCGCTTTAGCCTGCCCGATGCGCATCGCACCACTAGCAATTCGGTTATTAATCATCATATGGACGGCCATGTCCTTAATTGTCTCGCCAGGGTAATCGACCATGTCATCAAACCACTTACTCATGGTCAGACTCTCCTCCAGATACTCACGATCCCAGAGATTTAAGAACTTCTCATACGAATTGATCACACTACCAATCGGGTTGGTCAATTTGAAAGCGACCGAGGACACCCATCCTGGCACATGAAACATTTTCGCCGGCATATCTAAAAGCGAGACATTCAACATACTGGAAATACTTTGCGCAGGCTTGTATACCACCGAAAGAAACTTTCCTGTGAGACCACTTTGATGCATATCGACAGGACTAGCTACTGTAATTAGGTTTCGAACCCTCTGATCTCCAGAGGTAGCGAGATACATCAGAGACAACAGCCCCCCCATGCAATAGGAAAATATCGATAGCTCTTTTACACTTGCATGCCCTAGCACGGAATCCACGACATCCGGCATCCACTCCATTACATAGGACTCAAGCGAGAGATTTGAATGATCTGCCGTCACATCCCCCCAATCAACCAAGTACACATCAAATCCGCGAGCAAGAAAATAACGCACAATACTTCGATGCGGCATTAAATCGAAGATCATGGATGTGGCCGCAAGCGGAGGAACAAGCAAAACCGGTATTCGGTCCGAAGGCTCTTCAACGGTAACCGTCTGGCCTGCTATCTCAATCTCAGCATCGAGTAATGCCTGGTAATGCCTTACCGACATAATGCCATCAGCATGAATGACATCGTAAGGACTGAGGTCAGCAATCACAAAATTCTCTGAAAACAATGTCTGCTCAACTCCATGGCGTACAGACCACAGTGCTTTTTTTATCAATCCGGGTTCTTGTGACATATAAGGTTCTTTAATCAATCAGGGGCAAGGGATTGTATGTATTTGATGCAGCCGGTCAAGCTCCACTAACACATCGTTAGATAACACCACATCAATGGAAGCTATGTTTTCACTTAACTGATCAATGTTTGTCGCACCAATGATATTACTGACCACAAACATTTGCTGATTAACAAACGCCAGAGCCAATTGGGTAATAGACATTCCCTGAGAAACTGCGAGCTCTCGATAAGCCTGTGTTGCCTTTTCTGCTCTGTCGTGAGTATAACGCGTGAACCGATCAAACAAGGTTAAACGCGCACCTTCAGGGCTGCGTCCGCCCAAGTATTTTCCGGAGAGCACGCCAAATGCCAAAGGCGAATATGCTAACAGTCCAACATTCTCTCTAATCGAGCATTCGGCAAGGCCGACTTCAAAACTTCGGTTAAGCAAGTTGTAGGGATTTTGTATCGATACTGGGGGAGGCATATCTAGCTCCTGTGCAACGCTTAGCGAAGTCATTAGCCCCCAGGGGGTCTCGTTAGACAAACCCCATTGCCTTATTTTTCCGGCATCTAGATGCTCTTTCAGTGCTGACAAGGTGTCAACTAAAGGTATCGCTTCAGCGGCGTCATCGTGACTATAACTAAGCTGACCAAAGTAATTAGTTTGACGCTCAGGCCAATGAAGCTGATAAAGATCAATATAATCTGTACCGAGACGCTTTAAACTCGAATGCAACGCTTGAGAAATGTGCTTCGAGGACAATCTAGAGCCTCCGCGTATATGTCTCAACCAATCGCCGGGACCAGCTACCTTGGTAGCGAGAATTAAATCATCCCGCCGACCACGCCTTTTTAGCCAAGAACCGATGTGCGCTTCCGTTAAACCTTGAGTTTCTTTTCGGGGAGGCACCGGATACATTTCCGCCGCATCTACAAAGTTGACGCCATGCGCAAGCGCATAGTCTAACTGCTCGTGCGCTTCCGACTCCGAATTTTGCTCGCCCCAAGTCATTGACCCAAGGCAAATCTTACTAACCCGAATGTCTGACCCACCTAGAACTGAATACTTCATCCGCCCCCCCCCTTTGAGACAAAAAAAAGCCCCGGCAACGTACCGGGGCTTTTTGAATGCGCTCTGACTAGCCGCCTAAGAATTTGATCATAACACCTGCAGCAACCGCAGAGCCGATTACACCAGCTACGTTCGGCCCCATTGCATGCATCAACAAAAAGTTCTGCGGATTATTATCCAAACCAACTTTGTTCGACACCCTTGCTGCCATTGGCACAGCCGAAACGCCAGCGGAACCGATCAACGGGTTAATTTTATTGGTGCTAAATACATTCATTGCCTTGGCCATTAGGACGCCAGTACCAGTACCAACACCGAAAGCTACCATGCCGAGAATCAAGATACCTAGCGTCTGAAGATCGAGAAACTTATCAGCGCTCAACTTTGAGCCCACTGACAAGCCAAGGAAAATCGTCACAACGTTGATCAGCGCGTTCTGAGCGGTATCGGATAAACGGTCAACAACGCCACACTCTTTCATCAAGTTACCCAAGCAGAACATCCCCAACAGCGGTGCAGCATCAGGTAGAAACAGTGCAACAAGAATCAACACAGCAATAGGGAATAGAATCTTCTCCAACTGGTTAACAGGACGAAGCTGTACCATTTGGATCTTACGCTCTTCTGCCGTTGTTAGTGCGTTCATGATTGGAGGCTGAAGCACTGGAACAAGCGCCATGTACGAATACGCTGCAACCGCGATAGCACCAAGTAAGTGAGGAGACAATACGCTTGCCACGTAGATAGACGTCGGGCCATCCGCCCCACCAATTATACCGATTGCCGCCGCTTCATAGATGGAGAATTCCATAATGCCAGAAGTGGTGAGCAAAGCAGCACCAAGGACGGTACCAAAAATGCCGAACTGGGCCGCAGCGCCAAGCAGAATCGTACGCGGATTTGCAAGCAATGGACCGAAATCAGTCATCGCTCCAACACCCATAAAGATCAACAAGGGACCAACCGTACTTCCAATAATAACGCTATAGAAATTCGCCAACATACCATTAGCGTAACCCGCATTTTTCGCGACCTGATCAGCGGCAAATACTGTTGATGCGTTACCCTCAGCATAAGCTGTCTTAAACGCCTTTAAGGTTTCAGCAGTTATATCTTGCCCTACCTCGAAAGGAATTTTTAACACCTCAGCTAATGCAACCATCACTTCAGGCTTGTGGAAGTGAATCGCATTTTCCGCTGCAGTCAGCGCTAGCCCAGCTTCAGGTATGTTCGCAAGAACCCCACCAAAACCGATCGGAACTAAAAGTAATGGCTCAAAGCCCTTCTTAATTGCTAAGTACAGCAAGAAGAGACAAACCAAGATCATCGTAATTTGGCCGCCAGTGATATTGTAAACACCACTACCAGTCCAAAGATTGAGGATATTCTCCATATCAAATGAACCCTATTACAGTGTTAACAATGTATCGCCGACAGCGACAGAATCGCCAACTTTAACGCTGATAGTTCCGACTGTACCCGCCCGTGGCGCGCGCACTTCCGTCTCCATCTTCATCGCTTCAAGTATTAGCAATAAGTCACCTTCCTGAATTGCTTGACCAGGCTGAGCGACAATCTTAAAGATATTTCCAGCTAGCGGCGCAGGAACAGGCTCACCACCCCCCGCGGGAGCTGCTGCCGGAGCCGCTGCAGAAGATGAACCTCCTGCAACAGGAACAACACCCGTGATGTCTCCACCATCTTCCACTTCAACGGTGTAAGACTGGCCGTCAACATTTACGGTATAAACCCCTTTGCCACCTTTAGCTGAACCTTTCACATCATCTTCACTAGGGATTGGCTCAAATGCATCCGCATTGTCGCGATTTTCTAGGAACTTAAGGCCAATCTGAGGGAACAAAGCATAGGTAAGAACATCATCAACAACGTCATCAGAAAGTTTGAAGCCATTCTCTTTAGCTAGACCTTTCACCTCTTCAGTCAACTTGTCCATCTCTGGCTCAAGCAAATCTCCAGGTCTACAAGTAATAGCTTCCGCACCATCAAGAACACGCTCTTGAAGCTCTTTGTTATAAGGTGCTGGCGCTGACCCATATTCCCCCTTCAAGATCCCAGCCGTCTCTTTTGAAATCGACTTGTAACGCTCACCAGTCAAAACGTTAAGTACAGCCTGTGTACCCACGATTTGAGAAGTTGGCGTTACCAGAGGAATGAAGCCTAGGTCTTCACGGACACGAGGGATTTCTTCCAATACCGCATCAAATTTGTCGGCTGCGCCCTGCTCTTTCAACTGGTTTTCCATATTGGTAAGCATGCCACCAGGAACCTGCGCAATCAGAATTCGAGAATCTGTGCCACGCAAAGAGCCTTCAAACTTAGCGTACTTCTTACGAACCTGGCGGAAGTAAGCAGCGATCTCTTCAAGCAATGTGATATCAAGACCTGTATCACGATCCGTTCCCGCCAAAGCAGCGACAACACTTTCAGTCGCCGTATGACCATAGGTCATCGACATAGACGAAATCGCAGTATCAACACGATCGATGCCAGCCTCTACCGCCTTGAGGATAGTCATATCCGAAAGGCCTGAAGTTGCATGGGCATGGAGCTGCACTTCTAGATCAGTTTGCGCTTTCAAACGGCCAACTAACTCGGTAGCAGCATAGGGAGTCAATGTGCCTGCCATATCCTTGATAGCAATCGAATCTGCACCAAGATCCTCAATCTGCTTAGCAAGAGATACCCAGTTCTCCAGAGTATGAACAGGGCTTGTCGTATAAGAAAGTGTGCCTTGAGCGTGACCGCCGTTTGCCTTAACAGCCTTCAAAGCTCGCTCAAGATTTCGTGGGTCGTTCATCGCGTCAAATACACGGAAAACTTCAACACCGTTCTTAACTGCGCGCTCAACAAACTTGTCTACCACGTCGTCAGCATAGTGACGATATCCAAGCAAGTTCTGCCCTCGCAAAAGCATTTGCTGCTTTGTTTTTGGCATTACTTTTTTCAACTCTCGGATACGATCCCAAGGATCCTCACCAATGAAACGAATACAAGAATCAAACGTAGCGCCGCCCCATGACTCCAGGGACCAATAACCAACTTGATCTAGTTTTTCAGCAATTGGAAGCATGTCGTCAATGCGCATGCGTGTCGCAAGTAAAGATTGATGAGCATCTCGAAGAACTACATCGGTAATTCCGAGTTTTTTGGTTGCATCAGTCATTATGTAAAGGCCTTCTATTCAAGGTTCGTTTTATATCAGATTAACGTTTTTTATCAGCGCGGTACGTATTTACAGCTTCTTGCAAAACAGCGAGCATTTTTGCATCAACCGGTGCCGAGGCCATTGCAGGCGCAGCAGGTTTAGCGGGCTCAGGAGCTGGGGCGTACTTATTCACCATCTTCGACATCAAAGTGGTGACACCAACCAATATTGTCAAAAATACGAATACGAAGCCCATGCCCACAGCCATCAAGCTGAGAGCTTCGGTCATTAAGTCACTCATAGTGTGATAACCCTTTATATGTGCAAAGTCAGCGGGCAGACACATTCCAACCCGCCTCTTTAAAAGCTTGGCTAATTTACTCCCATTCAATTGGAGTGGCAAATTTGAATCGGCTATTCAGCCTATAAGTAAAACTGATGCTTTAAATCAAGCGGAAAAGAAAAACAAATATAACAAGCGTTACGATAGCTCAAGCGAAATGATCTGAGAACAATTCAAATGACACAATGCTTGGCGCTCGGAAACTCTTAAGGATTAAAAAATTGAAATGGCGCGGCTGGCAGGATTCGAACCTGCGACCACCTGGTTCGAAGCCAGATACTCTATCCAGCTGAGCTACAGCCGCAAAATACGATGTCGATACTGCTAAAACTTCGAGAGGAGTTTGAAGTGGCGCGGCTGGGAGGATTCGAACCTCCGACCGCCTGGTTCGTAGCCAGGTACTCTATCCAGCTGAGCTACAGCCGCGTATCTTCAAACTTTCGTGGCGGAGAGAGAGGGATTCGAACCCTCGATGGGCGTAAACCCATACACCCTTAGCAGGGGTGCGCCTTCAGCCACTCGGCCATCTCTCCAGACGCGGCGTATAATACCAAAATAATATTAAATGCCAAGCGCCAATTCTGTTTATTTCGACTTTTTTAGGCCGGCTTAGAAAAACCCAAAAAAGATTGGTCAACTAATCGTCAGATTGTTCAGATTCTGCCTTTTCTTTCTGAATTCGCTGATAAATTTCTTCGCGATGAACCGATACATCCTTAGGCGCATTCACACCGATTCGAACCTGATTCCCTTTAACGCCAAGAACAGTGACTGTTACATCATCACCCACCATAAGCGTTTCGCCGACACGCCGAGTCAATATAAGCATTCGCTTGCTCCTTCTATTCCTACCACTAATCCAATGTTGACTTGCAGGCCCTCCAATTTTACTACCCGAGTATCGTCCAGATTTCCCAAAAATAAAGGTTTAACGAAAAACTTTTAAAAGTTGAGTCAGGTTACTGCCCATTCAAGCTATTTAAGACGCCTAGACATAAGGCGCCAACTTATTACGCTTCCTCACCTAAATCGAATGCACTATGGAGCGTACGCACGGCAAGCTCCATGTATTTTTCATCAATGACGACTGAAATTTTTATTTCGGACGTTGAAATCATTTGTATATTAATTCCCTCCTGAGACAGTGCGTCGAACATAGTGCTGGCAACACCCGCATGAGAGCGCATCCCAACACCTACAATAGAGACCTTGGCAATACCATCATCCCCGACAACGCGCTTTGCTCCAAGAGCTTCGCAGACCTGCTCTAAAATAGACAAGGCCTTTTTAAAATCATTTCTATGAACTGTAAACGTAAAGTCAGTACAATTATCAACGCCAATATTCTGCACAATCATATCGACTTCGATATTTTGATCACTAACAGGCTTAAGGATTTTGCTGGCTATTCCAGGAATATCGGGAACTCCGACCAGTGTTAGCTTTGCCTCGTCACGATTAAACGCGATACCAGACACGAGAGGCTGTTCCATATTTCCCTCATCATCAGTTGTAATTAAAGTGCCCGTACCCTCTTTGAAACTCGAAAGAACACGCAACGGTACATTGTATTTACCTGCAAACTCGACGGAACGGATTTGCAGCACCTTGGATCCAAGGCTCGCCATTTCGATCATTTCTTCAAAAGTGATCTTTTCCATACGACGAGCACCCTCTACGACTCGCGGATCCGTAGTGTAGACGCCATCTACATCCGTATAAATTTGACACTCATCCGCTTTTAACGCTGCAGCCAATGCAACGGCAGTAGTGTCGGAACCACCACGACCCAATGTCGTAATGTTGCCATTGTCATCAACACCCTGAAAGCCTGCAACAACGATAACTCGCCCAGCATCCAGATCTTTGCGCATCTTGTGTTCGTCAATATCCATAATACGCGCTTTCGTATGCGTACTATCCG
Source organism: Oleiphilus sp. HI0080 (assembly GCF_001635135.1). Taxonomy (NCBI): domain Bacteria; kingdom Pseudomonadati; phylum Pseudomonadota; class Gammaproteobacteria; order Oceanospirillales; family Oleiphilaceae; genus Oleiphilus; species Oleiphilus sp. HI0080. The sequence continues at coordinate 4,198 of NZ_LWFU01000443.1, read as the reverse complement.
TCTTGATTCGAACCTGAGCACCGGTGTAAGACCTAGCTTCACAGCCTCTTTTATTTAAGGCCATACTAAGCAAGGCTATGGTAACCTGTTCGCCCGTAGACACGAGCACATCCATTTCACGAGGAGTCGGCTCTTCCATTATATCTGCCGCTAAACCGATCAAACGGTTCGTCTCTCCACTCATCGCCGAAACGACCACAACAATGTCATCGCCTTTTTCACGAAACGCTTTAACTTTATCAGCAACCGCTTCGATACGCTCAACCGAGCCTACAGAAGTACCACCGAACTTTTGAACCAACAAGGCCATTGCTAACTATTCCTATACTGCCCGAACAAGGCTATAAATCAAAAAGCGCGCGATTATACCTTACTTGCGACCCATTCTTGAACCCCAGATAATGCGGCATCTAGTTTGTCGATATTCGTGCCCCCGCCTTGCGCCATATCAGGACGACCACCACCTTTTCCATCAACCTTTGCAGCAATCTCTCGCATCAAATCTCCCGCTGGAAACCGTTTCGATATTGACTTGGAAACACCACTTATCAGAGTCACCTTGTCATCCTCAACCGAGGCCAACATCACGACCGCCTCACCAAGCTCATTCTTTAACTTATCAACAGCATCCATTAATCCTTTTCGGTCCATACCGTCGACTTTCTTGGCTAATACCTTGACACCGCTTATCTCGATAGCTGATCCGGCGATCTCACTTCCAGCATCAGCTGCGAGCTTGGACTTTAATTTTTCCAATTCTTTCTCTAGCAGCTTAACTTTATCGAGCTGCTGTTGCGCCTTATCCAAAACATCCTCTTTGGAACATTTCAGCTGAGAAGCGATTGCAGAAACACTCTCAAGATTTGACCTCACATACTCTTCAGCACCAAGCCCTGTAACCGCCTCTATTCTGCGAACGCCCGACGAGATTCCTCCCTCCGAGAGGATAATAAATTGACCGATGTCTCCTGTCCTTTGAACATGGGTTCCTCCGCACAATTCAACAGAAAACGACTTTTGACCCATCGATAGCACACGAACCTCATCTCCGTATTTCTCACCGAACAACGCCATAGCCCCCATGTCTCTCGCACTTTCCATGTCTGTCAACGTCGTAAGGACAGGCGTATTCATTCGGATCTCATGGTTCACAATCCGTTCTAATTCAGTAATTTGATCCTTGGAAACTGCTTCATAATGGGCAAAATCAAAGCGCAATCGTTCATCGTTTACCAAAGATCCCTTTTGAACAACATGCTCTCCCAAGACCTTCCGTAAAGCCGCATGTAAGAGGTGCGTTGCCGAATGATTGAGGGCTGTCGCATCGCGAACAGCTTTGTCTACAATGCACGACACCGAATCTCCTTGATCGAAAGAACCTGCGACAACGCGACCAATGTGCAGAAACTGCTTACCCTGCTTTTGCGTATCTTCTACGCGAAACTGAGAATCACCACATGTAATTAGGCCTGTGTCGCCAGCCTGCCCACCTGACTCAGCATAAAATGGCGTAACATCAAGCACTAACGCACCTTGCTGACCCACGCTAAGTGACTCAGACTGCCCTTCAATTAAGGTCACGATGACTTTGCTTTCACCCTGCAACTGCTCATAGCCAACAAACTCAGTCTCACCCTCAATCACAGCGCTATCGTTGTAGTCTACTCCAAACTTACTAGCAGATCGTGCTCGTGCTCGCTGAGCCTCCATAGACTTCTCAAAACCATCATAATCGAGCGTCAAACCACGTTCCCGGGCAATATCATTGGTCAAATCTACGGGAAAACCAAACGTGTCATAAAGGGTAAACACCGTGTTGCCAGAAATCACCGATCCAACAAGTTCCGCCATATCTTGCTCCAACAAACGCATACCTTTATCTAACGTTTTAGCAAACTGCTGCTCTTCCTGAAGCAGTATCTTCTCTATTTGAACTTGGCCGCTCTTCAGCTCAGGGTAAGCATCGCCCATAATCCGAACCAAGCTAGCCACTAACTTATGAAAAAAAGAACCCTGCGCACCCAGCTTGTTTCCATGACGGATCGCCCGGCGAATGATCCGGCGAAGCGTATAGCCTCTACTCTCGTTCGAAGGCATAACACCATCCGCTATTAGGAAAGCACTTGAACGGATATGGTCAGCAATAACACGGAGGGATTTTTCCTCCTTCGAGACACCGCCTAGCAACTTAGAGACATCACCCAAGAGATCATCGAACAAATCAATCTCGTAGTTACTATGAACATTCTGCATAACCGCGGCAATGCGCTCCAAGCCCATTCCGGTATCTACGGAAGGTTTAGGCAGTGGGTGCATGACACCATCAGCAGTTCGATTGAACTGCATAAAAACAAGATTCCAGATTTCTATGTATCGATCACCATCATCATTCGGGCCACCAGGAGGGTCTCCAACAACATCAGCACCGTGATCATAGAAAATTTCAGTACAAGGACCGCACGGCCCTGTATCACCCATAGACCAAAAATTATCTTTTTCTCCTAAGCGTGAAAACCGACTCTGATCAATTCCGATATGCTTAAACCAAATATCTTCGGCTTCTTTGTCATCTTTATATACCGTCACCCAAAGCTTTTCCGCAGGGATTGAAAGCTCTTCGGTCAAAAACTTCCATGCAAACTCAATTGCCTCAGCCTTGAAGTAGTCACCAAAACTAAAGTTGCCCAACATCTCAAAAAAGGTATGGTGTCTCGCCGTATAACCGACATTCTCGAGATCATTATGCTTACCACCGGCTCGTACGCACTTCTGAGAAGTCGTCGCTCTGTTATACGCCCTTTGCTCTACCCCCAAAAAAGTGTCTTTGAACTGATTCATACCAGCATTGGTAAACAATAAGGTGGGATCGTCCGCCGGAACAAGCGAACTACTTGCTACTTTTTGGTGCCCATTTTGAGCAAAAAAATCAAGAAATTTTTCACGGATAACAGCAGTCTTCATCGTATCGACTCACAACTATTTGTATTTTTTAGGATGTAATGATTACAGAAATCAAAGAGCTGACAACTCTATCATAATTTACTTTTTCGGAAATCCTAAACCACTGAATATCAGCGAGAAAACGTAGTTGAAAGGTAATATTTTCTAAACTTGAGGTCTCAATTACGATAAGATGCGCGGATAGAAATCGTAGGGTGAATCATGCGCGAATTTAAGGAAAAAAACCTTGAGCTCTCCAAGGCGAGCTTAACTCGGCGACTGGCCGCGATGTTTTATGACTCCTTGCTCAACATTGCACTATTGATGGTAATGACCGGCATTTATATGATGATCTCGAAGAGGGTTGTCGGGACCGAGGCCTACAAACAAATGAACGAGTCAGGATCAACCATTGGCGACCCATTGCTGTCAGTCGTACTGCTATCTACTCTGGTTTTATTCTATGGCTATTTTTGGACTCGGACCGGACAAACCCTTGGCATGCAAGTCTGGCATATTAGAGTTCAAACCAAAGATGGCCAACCAATCACTTGGCGCCAAGCTTTTACCCGTGTCCTCAGCGCAGTTATCTCGGCCTCGGTTTTTGGGCTGGGCTACTTATGGGTACTGGTCGACAAGAATGGGCGATCACTTCAGTGTATTCTCTCGAACACTGAAATTGTGCGAATACCAAAAAGAACGAAAACAGACGCTACTTAAGCTTCCGCACACCTGCAACGGAAAGCACAACACCAAAAACGTATGCGGCAACCACCTTCCAGTCCATAGCACCAAATGCCTGACCTAGCTGACCACTAACCGAGTTACTCGTGTTGTAACCCCACGCAATCAAAAGTGTACCCGCCAAAAGCAAGGCCATACCAACCAATCTTTGAGTCGCCAAATCCGTTCTCCTATGCAAACTCTGAGTTAAGACAATGAAACAACATCTGTCTATAAAAAACGCGTACTACGCTCACCTCAACCAGACATAAAGCACAATAAATTCAAGACAGGATAGCAGAAAAGCTGGAATCAAGTCTTGTCCGGCTAAAGGCTGTTTCGTAACAGCAAGGCGGCTGGGCGATAGCACTTGGCTATGAGAACAGCACGCTCCAGACATAAAAAAACCCCAGCAGGATGTCTGCTGGGGTTTCTGATTAAAGCCTGACGATGACCTACTCTCACATGGGACCTCCCACACTACCATCGGCGATGAACCGTTTCACTTCTGAGTTCGGGATGGGATCAGGTGGTT
>NZ_LWFU01000442.1:0-19507 GCF_001635135.1 Oleiphilus sp. HI0080 | reverse complement strand
CCGAGAAGACAAACGAAAGTACGCTCAGACTCTTCGTCTCGGTTCAAGACACGGGCATTGGGATCGCACCCGATCAACTTGAAGAGCTTTTCGAGGAATTTAGTCAAGCAGATGCCTCAACCACACGCAAATTCGGTGGCACAGGTCTTGGCTTATCAATCTGTAAAAAACTCTGTGAATTAATGGACGGCACAATACAAGCAACGAGCGAGCTTGGCTCAGGTAGTTGCTTTACGTTTGATATCGGGCTTTTGGATGGAACACTAAGTCAGCAAAGAGGCGTTTCTGTCTCACCTGCTGATTCGTCAAAAACCGATCTCGCAGCAGGTGAATTCAGTTTTTCCGGACATAAAATCCTCCTCGTTGAAGACAACGAAGTCAATCAACTAGTCGCCAAATATATGCTAGAACATATGGGCTTACACGTTGATATATGCGGGAATGGCCTAGAGGCGATTGATCAACTCAATCGAAGCGCTTACGAACTGATCCTCATGGACTGCCAAATGCCCGAGATGGATGGATACGAGGCAACACTGCGGATTCGCGAAGGCGAAGCTGGAGAGACACATGCGAAGATTCCAATCATTGCCTTAACAGCCAACGCGATGATAGGCGATCGTGAACGCTGCCTAGAGGTTGGCATGAATGAGCACGTCGCCAAGCCTATCGAAGAAAGCGCTCTGAGAAACGTACTGTCCAGATGGATCCATACGCCGTAGCAACGTTTGGGTCATCGCCTGCGCGAAGTGCGGCTTTTTTGCATTGAGATGCATCAATCGCATACTCCACCCTCCCCCTTAAATAAACGCTTTCGTATTCAATGACGATCGCGCATCGAAAGTGGCGATCACCTCACATATGTTGCACACTCATGCTTTGATTTATACGTGTCGATGCGAGAAAAATGAAGGTAACGCTGGAGCGCAAGCACATATCGTCTCTCTCTAAAAGGAGTTTCATTTTTTGGCTATTACTCTGCGCAACAGCGCTTGGAGGATGTGCCTTACCCGCGCTTGATAAGAGAGCTCAAAGTCAAGCTTTTCCGCCATCAAAGTCTACTCAAACAGGCATTGGCCAATCCGTAACAGTACTCGCCGAGCATCTAAATAAGGCGACGGACAAACTTAGCGGAATTGTCACTTTGGAAGACCCAGTCGATGCGTTCGTCGCGCGAGCACTTTTGGCAGAGGCCAGCGAGCTTTCGATCGACTTACAGTACTATATTTGGCGTGAAGACATTGCTGGCAAGTTGTTGCTTCGCACGTTAATCCGTGCGGCTGATCGAGGCGTCAGAGTAAGGCTTCTGCTCGATGACCATGGCTCTTCAGGAATGGATAAAACGCTTGCCACCTTGGATGCCCATCGCCACATTGAGGTACGACTCTTCAACCCCTATTCGGTTCGCAGTTTTAAGTCCATTGATTATTTAACCGACTTTCAGCGCATCAACCGAAGAATGCATAACAAATCATTTACGGTTGATAACCAGATCAGCATTGTAGGCGGACGAAATGTCGCCAACGAGTACTTTGGCGCAGATAATGGCATTCAGTTCACGGATCTGGATGTGCTGGCAACCGGACCAATTGTCGATCATGTTTCGAAGGATTTTGACCGTTATTGGTCTAGTATTTCCGCCTACCCGATAGAGCAGCTTGTAGAAGCATCCAACAAGGAGGATTTGCGATCGTTAGGGATGGAGCTTGAGAGTACGGTTCTTTCAACTGAAGCAAAACCGTTTATATCTGCGATCAAAGCATCCCCGCTTCTTAACGACCTACAAAACCAAGTGCTTAAACCTGTCTACGCTACAGTGAACCTAGTGAGCGATGATCCAGCTAAAATATTCGGTCCAACTCCCGAAAATGGGCTTTTGGTTCAGCAGCTGGATCAGCTACTCGGTAGTCCGCAACGCTCTTTTACCCTCATCTCGCCTTACTTCGTCCCGGGTGACACCGGGGTTCAGCTGTTTCGTGATTTAGAAGAAAAAGGCGTCGAGATAAAGGTCTTGACGAATTCGCTTGAAGCGAACGACGTTGCTTTGGTCCACTCGGGCTATGCAAAGTACCGTCGCCCTTTGCTAGAAGCGGGCGTTCAGCTATACGAGCTTCGCAAATTCGGCGCTATAGAGGCAACACCTCAAACGCGGAAAACCGCAAGCATAGGTAGTTCTGAAGCGAGCCTGCATGCCAAGACATTTGCTGTCGACAGTAACACGCTGTTTGTGGGCTCGTTCAACTTTGACCCAAGATCACTCAGTCTCAATACAGAGCTCGGGTTTCTTATCGAGAGCCCTCAGCTTGCCATGGCATTAGAAACCGAGTTTGATGAACAAATAAAACAAGCGGCCTATGAAGTGGTGCTCAATGAAAACAAAGATCTCGAATGGATAGAACATAATGGGGCAGAAACCCGACGTTACGAAGAAGAGCCTAACACCAGCTTTTACCAAAGGGCCGTGATAGGGTTGTTCTCATTCCTACCCATCGAGCCCTTGCTTTAAGTACCTAACATGTGCAACAAATCAATGATGTAAAAACTCTCAAGCTCAAGCTTAAGCTCAGAAAAATCTAGCAATCCGTTGTAATGAGAGAGACCGTGCAATTCGGGTCACCAAATGAATCGTACGTCACATAACAGCCGTTGGCCGTCGGCGCGCCAGAGCCCCGAATATCATAACCGATGCGCGTATAGCGATTATTGACAACAAGGCTTAGGCCTCCGATTTCTCTAAAATCGATATGATCAGCCATTTCTAAAGCATCTGCTAACTCAGCCCTGCTTTCCGGACATAAATTTCGCCAATCCACCTCTGATCTTCCAGCCTCTGTCTCGACAATATATGACGCCTGACTGGGCGGATTTGCGGATGCCACGCTGAGTCCTTGCACATATGCTTTACTGCGAACCACGCCGATTGTCGACAGCATAGCGCCCCTTATTCCCTCGAGAGTAGACACTCGAGATGTTTGCGTTAAGTCTGCAAACCGAGGCAGTGCAAACGCCGCCAAGACCCCAAGCAACACGATAACTAATACTAACTCAATCAAGGTAAAACCCGATTGCCCTACACACTTTCGGGGCAAACGATCTGAACTGACTAACCTCATAGAACCTACTTCAACCATGAACAGCGGATACTCGCTCTGAGCAAATAATAATGTCTTATATAGTCATAATAGCGGCGAAAACACCTTTGTACACCCTATCAGCCAAGCAAATCGATGCTCGCCCTCTCAACAGCCACAAGGCCTAATACAAAGCACCAAGCGCACTTTTTTGCTCTAAAAATAATCGCCAAACTCACCCATCAAGAAAACGGCAAAAGCAGGACTGCCTCCTTCGTATTCAGCACGTAGTTGATAGGCCCACATTACTGGCTAACACCCTTATACCGACTATATTTAGAGTCTTTAGTAAAAATAATGTGAGTGCCGCAAGTAATGTTTTTAAAAGAATCGACAGTGACATATTGGTTATCGAAGCGAGCAAATGGAGAAGCTTCACCAGACAACGCCCCTTCTTGGCTAAGCCCTTTCATATCTGAAAACAAAAATAAGAATCTGCTTGTCATCGCCGACAGAACGGTCGATTCCGCGAGGACCGTATCACTCTTCGGGATCGAAGGACTGCAGTTAAATAGCAAACTGGATGACATGGTCTCTGAGTCCGTTCAATTAGCCAGCGCGATCGAGGAGATGTCCTCAACAGCTCAAGAAATTGAGTCTCTTGGCCAACAAGTTCTTGAGCGTGCAGGGCAAACAAGCAATGAGGCTTCAAAAGGTTTTGAAGCGCTTAATTTACTCGTCAAAAAACTCGACTCAATTGAAACATCCGTCAAAGACGTCGGCACCAATGCGGCATCGTTTGTAGAGCAGACAAAAAGCATCATACAACTCACGACCACGGTCAACGAGATAGCAGACCAGACAAATCTACTAGCGCTCAATGCCGCAATTGAAGCAGCAAGGGCTGGCGAGTATGGCCGCGGATTTTCTGTTGTCGCTGATGAAGTTCGTGGCTTGGCAGGGCGAAGTGCAGAAGCGGCAAGAGAGATTGAGAGCATCGTAAATGGAGTTGTAAACGGCGCTCATGATGTCGCGAGAATCGTTGAGGGTACGATAGAGGTTCTCGAAGACTCGCATGAGAACCGTGATCAGCTTATTCAAACTGTTTCTGACGCCAGTTCGGCCGCAGCAGAGAACGTACATTCAACAACGCAAATTGCCTCTGCAGCAACCCAGCAAGCTCATGTAGCATCCGACATGGCAAAAGGTGTTCAGAGAACGGCAGATGGCATTAGCGAATCATCTGCCGTATTTAAAGAGATGTTCCACAAAGTGGAGACGCTGCGAAATCTGCAAGTCGAAAGCCTTAGTCAGTTCGATACGAGTGACGCAAAAATGCTTTTGCGCATGGCGCAAAGTGACCATATCGTTTGGGTTGATAAAGTAATTCGTTTTGCCTTGTTTGGCGAAAATAGCATTCAAGAAAGCGAACTCAAAGATCACACCCAGTGTCGATTAGGAAAGTTTTTGATGTCTGAAGAAGGGCAATTGCTGAAAGAAGAATCACGCTTCAAAGAGCTTTATGATGATATCCATCCAAAAGTTCACTCAACTGGGATCGAAATATATCAACTTGCACGCTCTGGAGCGGAACCAGCGTCTTTACAAGGTGCGGTAGAGCAATTGATCCAGTATTCAGATACGGTATTAGACATCCTCTCTGAATTTATAAAACGCCGATAACCATCATCGGCGCTTAACTTACATGCTCTTGCAGACCTGACACGTTCGTTGCTCATTCCGGGTCTCGCCCGTTGGCGGCCCTCACCAAAACCCAGATCATTCACTTCCGGCGCTCGCGGTAACTGCCCTTTTCTATTTGAGATAGAACATGATCAAAAGCAATCACCGGGGCCGCTCATCAAGACCAATCATCAGGGCCGCTCACCAGAGCACGACAAACACAATCTCGTTCACCCAACATGCTTTCTGAAAGCGCCACTATTCGTGCGAAGAAACGGTATCTTGGATGAATTGTTGGACTATGTCGTCATACGTTCCAGCTTCTCGCATTTTGGCGAGGCTAGCATCAAATTCTTTCAAGAACGCTTTCATATCCAGTTCTTTTGGGATGATGAGATGACTGTTGTTTAGGGAAAATGGGACAGGTAAAGCAACAATTTTGTCGTTTAACCCCAAGTGTTGAATATACGATTCGCCCGACAGTTGATCCAAAATCAAGCAATCGATTCTCCCCAGCGCTAACATTTTGAAGTTATCACTCAGGTCTGCGCGAACATTCACCTTGAACAGTTCTTTCTCTCGCGCTGCATCAAACTTTTGCCCATAAGACCAACCCCGATTTACACCTATCGTTTTCCCAGAAAGGTCATCTAAATCGTTATATTCAAACTGTTGTCCTTTATTTACAAAGATCACCATCTTTTCCTCGTAAAGGGGGGCAGAATAGTCGTATTTTTTCAAACGCTTATCATTTTTGTAAGCGCCTCCCACAGCCCCCACACCATCGCCACCGTATAACAAGGCACGCTTCCACGGAACCGCGACAATCTCAGCTGTAACGCTGGTGCCACTTATTATTTCTAACAAAAGCTTGGGATATAAACCTGCAACATCTTTTTCTTCAGGCTCATACATGTAAGGGGGGTAACTATTATCGACAAATATCGCTAGATCTGGGTGATCTCCAAAAACAGAAGACACCTGAACCAATAATACCAGTAGCAAGACAACTTGTTGATAAACACCAATCCGAGCCATAAATACTGCCAAACATAGAGATACTGAGACGCTTCAAAGCTGTGCAAAAAACACACAGCTACTCCGTAGTATATCCTGCCCAATCGTTAAATATAGTTTGATTATGTAAAACAATTTGCCAATTACGGTCACAGATTCTGCGCCGCGAGAAAGGTCTCCTTGAGACATTCACGAATTTGAAGGCCCGAAAATCACGACAGAACTAGATTATTCAATGGATAAAAAGCTCCTTTGCGTTGGAGAGATCCGATTTTATCGGCCAAACAGAAAAGCAAAATCGAGTCCGTTTCAGTGATACATTATGCAAGGAATCACTGTCTCACCCACCACGTTAAATGCGCGCCTTCTTGCAAAACCATTGTTACGGATTCGAAAAAATACGATAAGAAAGCTGGTTATGTGTGGACCTTCCACTATCTTCTATCGTTCTCGAATGACGAGACTTATTGCTCCGCTAGGACGCTTTCTCTGGTGCTAGTGCGCCCAGCTCTCGTCGCTCTAATGCTGCGCGAATATCCTCGACACTACTCGGGTCGTCGATCGTAGAAGGAATCGTATACTGCTCGCCATCAGCAACCTGGCGCATGAGCTTACGCAAGATTTTTCCTGATCGCGTTTTCGGCAAACGAGGCATGACGAGCACCGTTTTAAAACATGCAACAGCTCCAATTTGCTTGCGGATTAAAGCAACAAGCTCCTTCTCTATCGTCGCCTCGTCGCTTTTAACACCATCCTTGAGCAAAACAAAGGCGAGCGGTATCTGCCCTTTCAACTCATCAGCAATACCAATAACCGCACACTCTGCTACTGCATCATGACTCGCAACCAACTCCTCCATCTCTCCGGTTGAGAATCGATGCCCGGCAATGTTAATCACATCGTCGGTACGCCCCATAATGAACACGTAGCCCTCATCGTCTTTATATCCGCCATCACCAGAACAATAGTACCCCGGAAAATCGGCAAGATATCCTGTCTTAAAACGATCAAAATTCTTCCAAATAGTCGGCAAGCAACTTGGTGGTAAGGGGAGCTTAATGGCGATATTACCCTGCTGATTGGACGGGAGTTCATTTCCCTGATCATCTAGAATGCGTACATCAAAGCCTGGACTAGGCTTTGTGGCTGAACCGGCTTTTACAGGCAGCTGCTCAATACCCAAAGGATTCCCGCAAATCGCCCAACCTGTTTCGGTCTGCCACCAATGATCAACCACCGGCAAATTTGTGGTTCGCTCAATCCACTCGAGTGTGGGCGGATCAAGACGCTCTCCTGCAACAAACACGGCTTCAAGACTGCCCACATCATAGAGCCGAATCAGCGCCCCATTGGGATCTTCTTTTTTGATTGCTCGAAACGCTGTTGGTGCAGAAAACAGCGCCTTTACCTTGTACTCTTCGATAACACGCCAAAATGCGCCTGCATCGGGGGTTTTAACCGGTTTTCCTTCATAGAGCACTGTTGAAAGTCCGGTCATTAGCGGGGCATAAACAATATACGAGTGACCAACCACCCAGCCAACATCCGACGCCGCCCAAAATACCTCACCTGGATGCATGTTATAAACGGCCTGCATGCTATAGCGCATTGCAACGGCATGGCTACCATTGTCTCGCACCACGCCTTTTGGTGCGCCAGTGGTTCCTGATGTATAGAGAATATAGAGCGGATCAGTCGATGATACAGAAACAGGATCTGCGGGTGCTGCATGCTCTACCAGTTCATACCACGAGAAATCACGGCCTTGTTGAAGCTCGGCAGCACATTCGGCGCGCTGAGCGATGATGCAAGTCGACACCTCATGTTTGGCGTCGTTCAAAGCTTGATCGAGAAGGGGTTTATAGGGGATCAGGCGATCAATTTCGATACCGCATGAGGCGGACACTATAACGCTTGGTTCTGCATCATTAATGCGAATGGCCAACTCATGTGCGGCAAAGCCTCCAAAAACAACAGAATGTATTGCACCTAATCTGGCCACAGCAAGCATGGCGACAGCGGCTTCCGGAATCATCGGCATATAGATCAAAACAGTGTCGCCTTTGCCAACACCCTTGCTCTTCAAAACCCCGGCAAACTTCGCAACCCTGTCAAGCAACTGGCTATAGGTAATCTCTTCCTTGGTGTTTGTCACTGGCGAGTCATAGTAAATTGCAACCTGATCCCCCCTGCCCTGCAGCACCTGATCATCCAAACACAACGCCGAGGTGTTCAGCGAGCCGTCGGTGAACCAACGATCAACGCCATTTTGATCCTTGCTACAAATCGTTTCGGGAAATGTTGTCCAAGCAAGGCGACGAGCCTGCTTTGCCCAAAAGGCTTCGGGTTGTTCGATAGATCGTGTGTATTCGTCGTTGTAGCTAGCCATCTTAAATCACCGTATATGCTTGGTTTTTCAAAAGACTACTCTCGGCTGCATCGAACCGAAATTCGACCTTAGTCGTGCTCTAAATCGAATACTATCCATAGTTGAGCCAGATCAAGCGCCGCGCTTCGAGGTAGGATTATTCTAATCACATGCAAGAATGAAGCGGCAGTGCTGATGTACTGATCACTGCGTATTGATGACTACCCGATGGAGAAACTTCATGGAACAAGCGAAAAACAAACTACTCGAGTTAAAGGCCGAGTACGAGAAACGAGTAGAGAATACTGAAAAACACTTATTGCATCGTGAAGAACCAGTGAGTCAAGACTTCGCTGAGCAAGCCGTTGAGATGGAAAACGAAGAAGTCGTTGAACGCTTAGATGAAGAAGCAAAACATGAGCTCGCGTTAGTAAACGCGGCTCTGGCGCGCATTGAAAAGGGCGAATACGGACACTGTGAATCCTGCGGCGGTAAAATTAACGAGGCGCGTTTAGAAGCCCTTCCTCACGCAGCTAAGTGCATCAATTGCGCTGAGTAAACAAACCCAGATTATGTCATAGAGACAAGACAGGATAAGCTCATGAAGAATGAAGGCCGCATAGATCGAAGCATCAGAATAATTTTAGGCATGGTATTGATCAGTCTAGTTTTTATCGGGCCACAATCGGCTTGGGGGTGGATTGGTCTCGTGCCGCTGATCACTGGTGTGATTGGCTTTTGCCCCTTGTATAAAATCATCGGGCTAAATACTTGCCCTCTTGATGCTAAGTAGGGACACTACGCGACTCAACACATTGGTTTCTATAGGGGGTATATTGTGCGACTTACCACATCATTGCTACTTGCTCTGCTTACGAGCATAACGTATGCCTCCGAGCCAATCTGGCTAGATGTCCGCACCCCACAAGAATTCTCTGAAGAACATGTTCAGAACGCAATCAATATCCCCTTTGACCAAATAACCACCGGCATCACCGGGATAAGCGCAGATAAAGGCAGCGAGATCGTTCTTTACTGTCGCAGTGGCAGACGCGCAGACATTGCGATGTCGACACTGCAGCAACTCGGATACACGAATGTTGTGAATCTGAAAACACTAGAGGCTGCAAAAGCGGCACGTGCGCTGAGAACGAGTGAGAGCAAAAAGAACACGACCGAAAACGAAAATTAAAGCAGAAAAAAGACTCCGGCTGAAATAAGCGCTGATAAACAGTCAAAGATTGTCAGTGCCCCCTTTAAGATTCCGATAAGCCACTTTAAGCCTTAGTCTAAACCCCTGAGGAAACCATTCTATTGATCAACGTACGCCGGCCTTATCAATGACCAGCAAACCTGAGACTGTCAATGCAAGATCTTGCGCCAACGACCTCTCTTAGTTTAAGACTAAGGCACTCGACTTCTGACCTCTTATCGGGCAAACATTCAAAACCTAGGTTTGACAAAAACGACGGCGCGACCGCAATTGGAGCGAGCCTAGTTAATCAGAGAAACGCTCTTAGTCACGAGTCGGTCAAACAACTCTGGTGACATTGACGCTGCATCTTCTACTAATACAGACTCTGTATCCGATGCCGCAAAACGTGCACGAGTGCCGTAGGTGTTTCGCTCTAATGCGTTCCTAAGCGCCTTTTCTCTAATTTCGATTCGCGTTGCTTCGCAATTCGCTAGCCGTGACATGGACATAACCCCCCGGTTGAAATTTTATTTAACTCCCCTCTCACTTTCTTTACGATGCAGCTAGCGCTTCGGTTTAAACGAATCTGACATGCAAAAAAAAGAGCGCAATCTGCGCTCTTTTTTGATGAAAAGATGCAACTCACTAGGTTCTAAAAGTGGCGCTTAGCTCTTCTAAATTCGTAGCCGCGTTACTCAGCTGCTGTGACATCTCCAAACTCTGATTCGCCGATTGGGCTGTCGCCTCTACCAGATCTGACATCTCAACAACGGTTCTGGCGATATCTTCAGAAACATTCGTCTGCTCTTCTGCAGCGGTTGCTACTTGCATATTTAAGCCATTGATTTGTGAAATACTAGAGCTAATCACATCCAGCTTTTCACTCGCCTGATTAAACATGTCAGCACTATTTGCTGTCACCTCAGAGCTTGCGTTCATAACCTCAGCTGTATTTTTTGCACCGCTTTGCACACTTTCAATAATGTCTTCAATTTCGGTCGTCGACTGCTGGGTTTTCTGAGCGAGAGAACGAACCTCATCGGCAACCACGGCAAAGCCTCTGCCTTGCTCGCCAGCACGCGCCGCTTCAATCGCGGCGTTGAGCGCTAACAGATTCGTTTGCTCTGCAATACCGCGAATCACACTCAGAACCGTTCCCACATTGTTGGTGTCTTCTTCAAGACGCTTAACAACCTCAACGGTATCGGATATTTGCGTAGCAAGCCGATTTATCGATTCTTGCGCACTACCCATTGTCTGCACGCCATCTTTCGCGGCTTCGTCCGCTTCTTGCGCGAGATTCGCCGCAGAGGCTGCGTGGCCCGCCACTTCCTGCGCAGTTGCGCTCATCTCGGTCATCGCGGAAGCGATATGATCCGTCGACTCGTTAGCCGTAGACACTTTGTTTACCAAGGCCTCTGAAGACTCGGCTAAATGCTGCGAGACGCTTTTTAGATCCTCATCCGTCGAATTCAAGCGATGGGCTAATTCCTGCAGAAAGCTCTGTAAATGCCGAGATGCATCCGCCAGTTTGCCTAGCTCATCGTCGCGTTGGATATGGATTTCATTATTGATCTTGCCTGAGCTGATACGCGAAATCACACCAATCAGTTCCTGGCTAGGCGCCACGATAGCTTTATTGATGACCCAGATAGATGCCAAGGCAAACAACACAATCACCACGCCCAAAACAGTGTTAAACACCGTCAAACCAGAATAGGCTTTCGCCGCCGCTTCTTCACTACGAAGCTTCACCATTTCAGCAATTTTGCCTGCCGCTTCCGAAAGCAACTTTGCTGGCTCTCGGTCAATACCCTTCACCGCCTTGTCGCCAGCGCGATGGTCATAACCCTGCGCTTCAAATGCATCAAAGCCCTGGCGATATGCAGAACCCATACTTTTATGTGCATCCAGAAAGCGAGATACAAGCGTTGCTGCTTCGCCTTGCTCAAGATGACTTAAAAGCTCTCGCCCTTCATCTTGAATATCCTGCTCCCGATCTTGAAAGCGCTGCCAATATTTCGTCCGCTGCTCAGAATCCTCTCCACGCAACAGCGTGTTCTTCCATTCTTGCACCTGCGTTTTAAAATCAACCAGCATCTTTGTGATAAGACGCTCGTTGGCGATATCCTTTTCAACGAGGCTTTCAAAGCCCTGCATCCCAGACAAAGCAGAGCTGAAAGAGGCGATGGATGCTAGCACAATCGATAACGCCCCAATGCCGATAATGGCCATTAGCTTGTTTCGAATGCTTCGGTTTATCCAAGTCATTTTTGTCACCATGTTTTCGTTATAATTCCGCATCAATTAAAGCCCATATAATCGACAAAGCAAGGCTATGGCTGATGTATTCCCCTTAACACTCTATAACGACCGTTTTTATTGTGACTTGATAGTACAAATACACTCAGCAACAAATATCTTGAATACATTGAGGTGATTGCGTAGTGATCCGGCGGGGGGTCACTTAAGGGGCTTGGCGACGCAGAAACTTCTTTCTGCCTCGCTCACCGATTGCAGATAAAAGGGGATACAGGCCACTTAACAAAAATGGAAACAGACAGACCAGCCTACCCAGAAAGCTATCGATATATGGGACAAAGTACTCTAGGCGCTGACTACGCTGTGCCTTATTGAAGGCCTTTACCACATCCTCAATCTTTGACGGCGAGCTTAGAAAGTTCAAAGCGCTACCGCCGTTTTCGGCCTCGTAACGAAGCATAGGCGTATCAATCGCGCTCGGCAGGATCATTGAGACAGCCACGCCGCTATTTTTTAACTCCTCACGCAAAGCAATTAAAAAACCCCTCAAACCAAACTTTGATGCAGAGTATGGAGCGGCACCCTTCAGAGCCACTAATGCGGCCATTGAAGCTGTATTAATAATATGCCCAAAGCCCTGAACCTGCATCTTTCTAGCGCAAGCCTGATTGAGCCACATGGTACTTTTGAGATTTATATCGATGTCGCGCGTTAACAGCTCTCGCGACACCGCCGACACCTCTCCGGGCGTCACGACACCTGCGTTCAAAAACGCGCAAGCAAGAGGTTCTTCAAAACCCTCAATTTCATCACAAAGCGCATTAAGAACTTCTATATTTGTAAGGTCAGCGTGCTTCAAACAAGCTCCGTGAAGAGCGCGCGGGTGTTCTTCAATAAGAGCACTTAAACCGGCTTGATCGACATCTACCAAAAATAAGCGATAGCCTTGCTGCGCTAAGTTCAGCGCTACGCCTCTTCCAATCCCACTCGCAGCACCAGTTACCAGCGCCCACTGTTTAGGCTTGTTCACGGGGTCTTAACCTCTGCAATTTGACGAGATAAGCCCTCTTTCGAGTTGATCGATTTGTAGAACTGCTCACTTGGTTCTGGCCAACAAAAAGCATTCCGCATTTGCTTCATCGCACGTTTGAATGCATTAGCGTTTGTGTAACCCTGATGTCTGTTTGAGCTTACATAGTGAACCTTACCTCCAAGCTGCGGCTCGCGGCCCTCAACAAACGCTTGTACTTTCTTGGCTTGCTCAGGATCTTGAAGCTGCGTTTCAACCGTTTTTGCGATGAGATAAGCCATATCATCAAAAAGTTTGTAGGCGCCGCCATTGGTTTCAATATAGCCATTGATAAATAAGCTGGGATGCTTTGGGTTAAACATTTTCATGAACGTTTGCGGCCGATGCCCCTTCCACTCAAAGAAAGAGGCATCAAGGTAAGGGATCTTCCAATCATAACCTGTTGCAAGAATCACCTTATCGACCTGAGCATGACTGCCGTCGACAAAGTAAACGGTGTTGCCATCAAGATACTCTATATCCGGCATCGCCTTGATGTCCCCATGCTGCAAATAATGAAGTATCTGCGTATTTAATATGGGATGGCTTGAAAGCACTTTATGATCTGGCTTTTGCAAACCAAGACGCGTCAAATCGCCATTGAGCATGCGCAGTAAACCACCGAAGACAAGCTGCGATAACTTGATCGGCATCCAGTCGCTTTGAGCACCAAACACATCAGCAGGCATTCCAAATATATGCTTAGGCACGAAGTGGTAACCACGACGCAAACTAATATAGGCATTGTCGGCCATGTATGCGGCGTCACAAGCAATGTCGACTCCAGAGTTGCCGGCACCCACCACCAACACATTCTGGCCCTTTAAGCTTTGTGGATCATGATAGTCAACGGAATGAAGCACCTCGCCGGTAAAGTTTTCCTGCCCCTTCAATGTCGGCTGGTGTTTGTACCAGTTTGTACCCGATGCACAGACTAGCCATCGCGACTCGTCAGAAAAGCGCTCTCCGTGCGCATCCTCACCCTGAATTAACCAGAGCCCCTCTTTGAATTCGATCTGGGCCACTTTGGTTTGAAAGCGTATGTGTTGCAATAAACCATAATGCTCAGCAAAGCTTTTTATATACTCGAAAATTTGCTTGTTCGAAGGGTAATCTGGGTAATCCTCAGGCATCGGAAAACCTAAATGGCCAGACATTGTCTTGGAAGAGATAAAGTGCGCTGAAGCATACATCGGCGAACCTTCGTTCTCTAAATCCCAGATGCCGCCAACATTTTTGTGCTTCTCATAAACCACGAAGGGAATATTTAACGCTGCAAGTGCTCGCGCAGTAGCAAGTCCCGCTGGACCCGCGCCAATAATGGCGACTTTGTCGTTTGAGCCTAACTTGGTCGTCGCATTCATTGTTTATCACCTATTGCTTGTAGATTACGTCTTGCAGTCGGTAGTGACCGTCCAAAGCCGACCCTAGAAATTATCTGATCATTGATCATGTTTTGAAATATGATCAATGATCAGATATTATTTGTCAATACACAGACGAGTGACACACCTAACCCCAAGGCAATTACGTGGCGGCGAACAATACGAAAACATCAAGACGCACCCCAACACAAAAGCGCAGTAAAGAGCGATATGAGCTTGTGGTGAACACCGCCAAACAACTTATTGGTGAAAGGGGAAATGACTCAGTGAGCATGCGCGAAATCGCGAAGCAGGCAAACGTTCCTATCAGCTCAATTTACCAATACTTTCCCGACAAAAACGCCATTCTTGAAGCCATCATGCAGAGCTATTTTGAAGAGATAAGACAGGGCTTAAGACATTTTGTGGACTGCTGCCAATGCCGAGAAGACCTCAAAAAAGGAATCATCCAGGGGATTGATCTGTTTTATGCAACATTCAAACAAGAGCCTACCCTGGCAATCCTTTGGGCCGGACTGCAGGCGAATCCTAAACTCAAAGAACTTGACGCCCAAGACAGCAGAGAAAATGCCGGACTGCTAACGGATAAGCTTTGCTGCTTCTCAAAAAACAGCTCTTCGAACGAAATATACAACGCAGTGCTACTGCTTCTTCACTCTGCCGGAATGACCGTACGCCTTGCACTCGACATGGAACCTGCTCAAGCCGACAGGTTTATTGATGAATACAAGGCGCTTGCTCTGCTGCGATTGGATGCCCTACCTTAAACGCTATCAACCTGGCGACCTTTCCAGAACACGACCAGCCCAACGCCGCCCAAAATCATTAACGAGGCGAGCACTAACCGCTGCGAAATAACTTCTCCCACAAATAACACGCCACCAGCCGCAGCAATAACCGGCACGAGCAATTGCACCGCTGCCGCCTGCGCGTTGGAAAGCCCACGAACAGCCAAAAACCATATCGTGTATCCGAGGCCTGAAGTCAGACCTCCAGAGAGAGCAGCCAAAACAATTCCATCAGCACTCATCTCACTATTGATCGCCATCAACACAAACAGCATGCAGACAAAAGGCAAAGTTCGAGCAAAATTAAAGGCCGTATCGCCAAGTGCATCTCGCGATGCCTTGACCAGAAACAGAGTACAAGCCCCATGCACCTCCAGCCAGAACCATCAGTAAAAAGCCAATGGCCGATGGTGCACCAGCGCCGGGAAGCATCAAGTAAAGGAGCCCACAAAAAGCAACGGTAAATCCAACACTCTCAGCAAAAGAAAGTCGGCCTCCCTTCAACAAGCCCACACCAATCATCGTTAATTGAACGGACGCGAAGAGAATCAACGCCCCCGTTCCCGTATCTAGCGCACTGTAAGCAAAAGAAAACGAAACAGTATAAAGAAATAGAAAAATGCCTGAGCGCCAACTACCTGTCGACGCTTGGCCATCTGCCCGTTTGCGGAAGCTCAAAATGAGAAATAACACCAACATACCCGAAATAAGCCTAAGAGCAGTAAAACTAGCTGGGTCAATCGTCGGCGAAGCGCTAGCCGCTTGCTCCAGTGCAAGGCGACAAAGCACCGAGTTGCCCGCAAAGGCAACCAAAGCAACAACGGTATATAAAAACGTGTTCATAGCGTGCAGAAACCAAATAGTGCGCGTTTTGCAGATCCATTCAAGAGTATAAACAGATTGAGCGAAGAGTAAGACACACCGGATCGCTCTTCGTTCAACAGCAAACAAGCGAGAGGCGACGAAAAGACTTCTATTAAGGTGTTAACTAACCAAATTTAAGCCACGCAGCGGCCAAAGCGTACTCGGCGTAAACCAGTAAATGGACAAAAGAAGAAATGGTGCCGAGGGCCGGAATTGAACCGGCACGACCCGAAGGTCGGCAGATTTTAAGTTTTTTGAGTCTTTTTTTGAACAAACCCGCATAAACTTTAATATCCTCTATATTTCATATACTTAAACCATCACAAGCATAATCACTGTTTGACGAACTTAGCTCGAATTTGCCAAAATTTGAGACGAAGTGTCTACATTGCGTCTACATATTGGACTCAACAGACTAATTCCTAGACCTTAAAATAGATTGTGCGAGCATGAAAATAACCAAAAGTTTCGTCGATAAAGTAGAGCTCCCTCCCCTCGATGAAAATGGAAAACAGGCCCAAGTTTTTTATCGCGACGAAGCACTAAGAGGCTTCGCCCTTCGCGTTACAAGTGGAGGCTCAAAATCATTCATCGTTGAAAAACGCATAGACGGAAAAGTAAAGCGCAAAACCCTTGGAAAGTACGGACAAATTACGGCCGAGCAAGCACGAAAGTTAGCGCAAAACTTTCTAGGTGAAGTGGCATTTGGCAGAAACCCCATTGCCGAGAAGAACGATAAAAAAGCAAAGAACATTACGCTTGAACAATCCTTCAATGATTACATTCGTGCCCGCAAAGATCTAAAAGCTTCAACGGAGAAAGAATACCGTCGTCAGCTTAATAGCTCCTTCGGCGACTGGAAGAACAAGCCCCTCGTTAGCATTAGCAAAAACATGGTCGAGAAACGGCATTCTGAATTAGGCGCAAAAGGCGAAGCGAATGCTAACGGCGCAATGCGTGTGCTCCGCGCGATATTCAATCACGCTATCAACAAGTATGAAGACAGCAACGGCCAACCGATTATTCAGATCAATCCAGTGGCTCGACTTAGTCATAACCGCGCTTGGTACCCAACCAAACGAAGACAAACCATCATACGCCCACATGAGTTAAATGCTTGGTATAAAGCGACCTTGCAACTCAATCAGCCAGTCACTAGGGCTTATCTTCACTTTGTACTATTAACAGGCTTGCGGTTAACCGAAGCGGCGCAACTGCGCTGGCAAGATGTCGATATTAAGGGATTGTCTTTTACCATCCCTGATACAAAGAACAATCGCCCTCACACGCTACCGATTACCGAAGCGATTTATGATACTCTCAAAATACTTAAGGCAAACAAGCGCAATGAATGGGTATTCCCTAGCCCCTTGCATGACTCACATCTCAAGGAGCCTAGAACAGCGGTAAAACGTGTTTGCGATCTAAGTGGGATCAAGTTTACGATTCACGACCTACGCAGAACCTTTATCACCATTGCCGAAAGCTTAGACATTTCGGCTTACGCACTTAAACGCTTGCTAAACCACAAAGACCCCAATGATGTAACAGCGGGCTATATCATTTCCGATATCGAAAGACTCCGCGAACCGATGGATCGGATATCAACAACAATCTGTAAACATTTAAACTCTGTAAACGTATGACTATTAAAGGCCACACTAGCACAGCATTCCTTCAAAATATGGAATGGAGCTCCAAACAAAAAGAATTTGAAAAATTGCTGAAAATGATCGAGCAAGCTAACTTCGATAAAGTGTGCTTTCCAGATACCAACGGTCGCTTTTTTGAGAGAGCGTTTAGCCATATCGCCCTAGGGCTAGAGGGCTATAGCACCGAACGGATCTCAACTTGGTTAAAGTCCCTGATCGAGCTCGACCAAGCACTTTTAAAAACCTATAAAGAGCCGGCTGATGCATCGCCTACTGATGATCTAGACCAATTACTAGGAAACTTATCCGGCGCCTACGTTGAGAAGTCCTTTGACGACCTAGCCCACCCCGTAAACGATGTAATTGATTTTGTATCAAGCCACCAACTATATGTATACAAGGAAAAGTTTTCGCCGGAACAGCCATACCAAACTCATGCGCATGACTTCGCCATGGTAGGAGCATTAATCCTAGCGCTCGTAGAGATAGAGGCTCAAAAAGTTGAAAGCGGGCTTTGCACCAGAGAGGAATACGTCGAACTCAATACGAATCTACTCCTCGAACTGCAAAGATGTGCAATTTACAGTAGTGATAAGTTACAACTTTTAGCGACTGACCTTTACTACGTTGACGAAAGCTTTGATAAAGCTGCTAAGGCGACTTCCGCAGCCAGCGCTCGACATGCCGATACCGCCCGCATAAAGGAGCAATATACAACTTGGTATATGAACAATTTAGGGACTAGAAAATTTAGCAGCAAAAACCAAGCAGCTGAAAAATTCCATCGGGAGCTCGACCACTCAGATCAGAGAAAAATTCAACCAGAGGCGCTAAAACGACATCTACGCAAAGTGCTCAAAGAATCGGACTAGTAGGCTTCTCTCAAGTGCATTGAAAGGATATTCGCCAATCGGCGAACCTGCTCTTCAGTGTATACGTCATCCAAGCCCTGCAATCGCTTAGCAAAGCCTTTGGGATTCATTGCCCAAAGGCCGGCTTGCTCAAATTTCCCCTCGACATACCAGCCCGGAAAAACGAGCACAGCACAAGCCTCTACTTTGGTTCCAGAGAGCTTTGAGAGTTCTTCCGAAATCCATTTCTTTTGGGCTAAGAGCTGGGCATTGATATCTTGAGTTGCAGCATACCCGTTCACGAGTACAGAACCTTCCTCAATATGAATAACAGCCTTTCCTTTAGAGGGCTTAGAGTACGTTTTTGTCTCAACAGCAAAGACGCCCTTCGGGCTAATCAACACATGATCCAGATTAAAGCCGCTTCCAACCAAATCGTGAAAAATATAGCCACCCTGCTTACGCTGCGATTCTAAGAATTGCCCAACGGCCTGTTCTCCGTCCCTTGCCTGCTTCAGCCGTCTAACTGTTTTGCGCGTTCTATAAAACTTAAATAGCGCATAGCCGATAGCGACTAATGCAACGCCGGTCATCGTCTTCGGTGCTGGAGGAGCATCGCCCAGAAATTTGGCCCACTCGTACATGGCTACCACGGCCATACAGCCAGCAAACCACATAACAGAGCCGAGTTTATCGTTAATCAAATCTGCTATTTCTTCATCAAGCGACTGGCCCGCATACCTATGGGGCTTAGCTTTTAAAGGGGATTTAGTATCCATACCTGTTTATTTCTCATCCAAAAACTACTTCTACGATGCAGAACCACTACTTCTGCATCGCACACGTACCGCACAACTCTTACAAACTTTCTTTAAGCCTAGTTTACTTAGACCAAACGAACCAGAGAGAGGAAACAAAGAAATGACACAACTACTAACAACAGCCGAAGCGGCAAAACACTTAACCGTTAGCAAAGCGTTTTTAGAGAGGGATCGCTGGGCGGGCGCTCGAATCCCTTACGTAAAAATAGGAAGTCGAGCTGTCAGATATCGAATGTCTGATCTAGATGATTTTTTAAACAAGCAGATACGAACTTCAACATCGCAATATAGCTATTGAATAACTCTCTGAAAAAAACGAGGCGTTACAGAGGCTATAGGTAACAAGAACCGAAACAGGAACCAAAAAGTGAACCGAACTGTCAACCGAAAAGAACCGAAGCACCAACCGAAAGGAACCGGCACCAAAGCCCGTCCTAGCTGGGGTATCAACAAAACAGCCACAAAAACATCAAGAACCAGT
>NZ_LWFU01000441.1:0-5926 GCF_001635135.1 Oleiphilus sp. HI0080 | reverse complement strand
GCATTATGATCGTAGGACGGCAATGCGTTGGTTGAAGGGTGGTGACGTCGTTATTTTCAGTGCCGGAACCGGTAATCCATTTTTTACGACTGACTCGGCGGCATGTCTCCGTGGCATTGAGGTCGAGGCGGATGTGGTACTTAAAGCAACAAAAGTTGACGGCGTGTACGATGCCGACCCAATGAAGGTTAAGAAAGCCAAAAAGTTCGATCACCTCACGTACGATGAAGTGCTCGACCGTAAACTTGGCGTTATGGATCTAACGGCGATTTGTTTGTGTCGAGACCACAACATGCCTTTGCGTGTATTCAATATGAATAAGCCGGGAGCGCTGACATCGATTATGGTCGGTGAGCCTGAAGGAACCTTGATTGAGGCAACATCGCCGCAGCAAGAAGTAGCAGATAAAGAATAGTTATTGACAGGGGAATAAGCTGTGATTGAAGACGTTAAACAGGAAGCTGAACAGCGGATGAAAAAGAGCCTAGAGGCTCTAGGCGTAGCGTTTGCAAAGATCCGAACAGGTCGTGCGCATCCAAGTATTCTAGATGGTGTGATGGTGTCGTATTATGGTGTTGATACACCTCTTAAGCAGGTTGCGAATATCAGTGTTGAGGATGGTCGTACTTTAGCTGTCTCTGCCTGGGAAAAGCCGCTTGTTCCAGCTATCGAAAAAGCGATTATGGCTGCGAATCTAGGTTTGAATCCTTCAACTTCGGGAGATCTTGTTCGTGTGCCTATGCCAGCGCTTACCGAAGAGACGCGCCGTGATATGGCGAAGCTAGCGAAAGCAGACGCAGAGAGTGGTCGAGTTTCAATCCGAAATGCACGTCGTGATGCAAATTCATACCTGAAAGAGCTGCTAAAAGAAAAAGAGATTACTGAGGATGATCTAAAGCGTGGCGAAGATCAGATTCAAAAGCTAACCGACAGCTATGTCGCAGAAGTCGAGAAGATGCTTCAAGATAAAGAAGCGGATTTGATGAAGGTTTAACACTTTATCCTAAGGGGGGTATATTTTTCGGTGTACGCCCCTGAAAAGCAAAGCGACAATTCATGAATTCAAAAATTCCCTACACCGCATCAAACAGGCCTAAGCACGTGGCTATCATTATGGATGGCAATAACCGTTGGGCAAAAGCGCGCAGGCAAGTAGGTGTTTCTGGTCACAAGGCTGGAGTTGAGGCGGTCAGGTCGGTTGTGCAGACATGCGTTAGCGAGGGTGTTGAAGTGTTGACCCTTTTCGCCTTCAGCAGTGAGAACTGGCGTCGGCCCGCCATTGAAGTGGGTGCGCTGATGCGCTTGTTTCTGGTCGCTCTGCAGCATGAAGTTAAAAAGCTTCATAAGAATAATATTCGCTTAAGGATAATAGGCGATCGTTCGAAATTCAGCGGTCTATTGCAAGACTATATGGCCAAGGCTGAGCGTTTAACCGAATCAAATACGGGGATGACCTTAGTTGTCGCTGCAAATTACGGTGGGCAATGGGATATTGCCCAGTCGGTTAAAAGCCTTGCTCATGATGTTGCAGCGGGCACTCTGTCTGCCGACGATATCTCTGAATCGATGATTGAATCCCGTCTTTGTTTGGGCGATCTGCCTATGCCCGATTTGATGATTCGAACCGCTGGCGAGTATCGCATAAGCAATTTTATGCTTTGGCAGCTTGCTTACGCTGAATACTATTTTTCTGATTTGTACTGGCCTGACTTTAAAGAAGAGCAAATGATGGCTGCTTTGGATGCCTATAGTCAGCGGAAGCGCCGGTTCGGGCAAACTGATGAGCAGGTTTCGGGTGAGCTGGCTGATATGCCGTCAGCAGAAGATCTTAAAAACGTGGAATGGCCTGATTCCGATACCGACGGCGAGCCGCAGTAGATTTGGCTCCATAACAACGACATAAGAAGGGGAGTACATTGCTTAAGCATCGCATAATCACTGCGCTAATACTTGCGCCATTGGCGCTAGCGGGAATTTTCGGTACAGATGTACAAGGCTTTTATTGGTTTGTCGGCGCTATTGTGGCTGTCGCAGCGTGGGAATGGGCAAGGTTATCTGGCTATGAACGTCAGTCGCTCCGCGTATCATATGCGGTTTATGTAGCAATTTGGCTCATTTTTGTTCGATATATTCCAGCAACTCCAATTTTATACGTAGGACTGGCTTGGTGGTTAATTGCCATCGTTTTAGTGCTGCGCTATCCCGGTACTAGCCGCTTCTGGCGGCAGCGATCAGTGAAGCTGGGTATTGGTTTGTTGATTCTCATACCATTTTGGAAGACGATGTTGGCGCTTCGCGAGGCGCAAATGTTAGTTGATATCGACCTTGGTGTTCATTTAGTTCTTTTTTACGCATTGCTTTTGATTTGGGCTGCAGACACCGGCGCTTACTTCGCGGGTCGCGCGTTTGGAAAGGCGAAACTTGCTCCTGCAGTTTCACCTGGCAAGAGCTGGGCTGGCGCTTGGGGAGGGCTGGGTTGTACCGTCGTTCTTGCCTTGGTTGCCGCATTTTGGCTTGATTTGAGCTCTGCCTTGACCATTCAGTTAGTTGTGGTCACGGTGATCGCTGCAATCGTTTCAATATTTGGTGATTTGACAGAAAGTTTGTTCAAACGTGAAGCTGGTATAAAAGATAGTAGCAATCTCTTACCTGGGCACGGCGGTGTGCTTGATCGAATAGACAGTTTAACGGCAAGCATTCCAGTGCTTACAGCGCTTCTTTATAGCTTTTCTTGGATTGCTTGGGGTAATCCGTGAGCGCAAAAAAGCTCTCTGTACTTGGTGCTACCGGATCGATTGGTCTTAACACGCTGGATGTTGCCGCGCGGCACCCTGATAAGTATGAAGTATATGCTCTAAGTGCGCACAGTAATTGGTCCGAGCTGCTGAAGCTGAGTGTTCAGCACGCGCCCCGGTATGCTGTCGTTTCTGATATCTCCGTTGCTGACGAAGCGCTAGCAGCGTTTCGAGATAGTGGCACCCTGACTGAGCTCTTGGTTGGGCCTCACGCTCTTATTGATATTGCTTCTGCGACAGAGGTGGATATCGTTATGGCCGCGATCGTGGGCAGCGCAGGACTTGAATCAAGCTATGCGGCGGCTAGCGCTGGTAAAAAAGTGTTGCTTGCCAACAAGGAGTCGCTGGTTTTGTCTGGCTCTTTGTTTATGACTGCTATTGAAAATTCGGGTGCAACGATTCTCCCTATAGATAGTGAGCATAACGCCATCTTTCAGTGCCTTCCTTCTGATTATGCATGTGGTGCGCATCCGCGAAGTGGTGTTTCGAAGGTTCTATTAACTGCTTCGGGTGGTCCTTTTAGGGGGTATTCGAAAGAGCGGCTTGTTGACGTTACACCCGAGCAGGCTTGCGCTCACCCTAACTGGAGTATGGGGCATAAGATTTCGGTAGACTCAGCGAGCTTAATGAACAAAGGGCTTGAATTGATCGAAGCGTGTTGGTTGTTCGATTTAAGGCCGCAAAATATCGAGGTGGTGATTCATCCGCAGAGCATTATCCACTCCATGGTTCAATATCTTGATGGCTCGGTGTTGGCGCAGCTAGGTCAGCCCGATATGCGCACACCAATAGGTTATGGCTTAGCTTGGCCTGATCGAATCAATACTGGAGTCGAAGAGCTCGATTTCTTAAAAATTTCCTCGTTAGAGTTTGAGGCCCCAGATGTTGAGGCTTTTCCTTGTCTCGCTCTCGCGCGTGAAGCGTTTGAAATAGGTGGTTACGCATCGGCTTATCTTAATGCTGCAAATGAGATCGCCGTCGCGGCCTTTCTTAAAGGTAAGGTCCGGTTCACTGCAATTGCTGATATCATCGAAGACGTTATGGCAAAGGCGCCAGGCTCACTTCCTTCAACTATTAATGAAGTGCTTGAGGCGGATCGAGATGCGCGCATAATCGCTACGCAGTCGGCCCTTGGTTTCGCAATTTAGAACTCGGTAATATTGTTACGTCTATGGAAGTCCTTCAGTCAGTCCTATCCCTCATTATCACGCTCGGAATATTGGTAACAATTCATGAATTTGGCCATTTTTGGGTAGCGCGTCGCTGTGGCGTAAAAGTGCTCCGCTTTTCTGTCGGGTTTGGAAAGCCGTTATTTAGTTGGAAGGACAAGCTGGGAACGGAATATGCTGTTGCTGCTATTCCTCTTGGTGGTTACGTTAAAATGCTGGATGAGCGGGAAGGGCCAGTGCCTGACGCATTGAAAGAGCAGTCTTTTACGTCAAAGCCGGTAAGTCAGCGAATCGCCATTGCATCTGCAGGTCCAATTGCGAATTTTGTCTTCGCGATTTTTGCCTACTGGATGATGTTTGGGATTGGTTACACCACGGTACTTCCTAAGATTGGAGAGGTTATTCCAGAAAGCCCTGCCGCTATGTCGCAACTAGAAGTAGGCTCTGTGCTCGAAAGCGTGGATGGTCAGAAGGTTTACGGTTGGCGAGATGTTGTGATGTCGCTGGTTCCTCATATTGGTGATTCTGGTGTAATAGAGCTCAAGGCGCAATTCGATGGCGAAAGTAAAGACTATGCGTTGAAACTTGATAATTGGATGCGCGGCCAGGATGAAGCGGATCTTATTAGGGGTATTGGTTTGGTGCCTTATCGTCCCCCGATCTCCCCAGAAATTAGCGTTGTGACGCGCGGGGGGCCAGCGCATATGGCTGGTGTTCTTGAGGGTGATCTCGTGCGTTTTGTAGATGGAGCGGAGATCGCTGACTGGTACGATTTTGTCGAGATTGTTCAGAAGAGCGCAGGTGAGCGGCTAAGCGTTTTGGTAGAGCGGAATGCCGATTTGATTGAACTGTCTGTCGTCCCAGAGGTGGTAGAAGGGGGCGGTCGCGCTTTAGTAGGTAAAATCGGAGTAGGGGTTGCGCCTTTCGAGTACCCTAGAGAGTTAATCTCTGTAGTCAGTTACGGCCCAATCGATTCGCTTGGCCACGCTTTTTCGCAAACATGGTCTGACGTTGCAATGACCTTCGGAGCTGTAAAGAAGATGGTCGTCGGATTGATTTCTCTCGACAATCTAAGCGGTCCAATTACGATCGCGCGAGTTGCTAACCAATCCATTAGTACCGGTGCGGAAGAGTTTCTTCGCTTTTTGGCCCTGCTCAGTGTCAGTCTTGGCGTCTTGAATCTGTTACCGATACCGGTACTGGATGGCGGGCATATTTTGTTTTACCTCATCGAGGCGGTTCGTGGGAAACCGCTTTCAGAGCAAAGCCAAGTCATTGGTTTTAAGATTGGTTTATCCTTGGTTGTGATGTTGATGGCCGTAGCTTTCTATAACGATATTATGCGGCTCTGATTTCATGTCAGCATATTTAGGTGCAGTAGTTAATGTGTAACTTTTTTCGATTGCCAGCTTTGGCTTTCGCAGTGCTTTTTGGTCTCTATTCATCGCAGGTCTTGAGCGAGACTTTTCTCGTCGATGACATCCAGGTTGAAGGCTTGCAGCGGGTGTCCGCGGGTACTGTTTTTTCTAGTTTTCCTGTTTCGGTCGGCGAAGAAGTGAATCCGACAAAGTTGGCTGAGGCGAGTAGAGATCTGTTTAAAACGGGGTTGTTCACCGATATAGCGTTGTATCGTAACGATGATGATCTAATTGTTAGTCTTCAGGAAAGACCTTCTATCGCGAATATCGAGATATCGGGTAACAAGGATATTTCTGAAGAAGACTTGCTAGAAGGTCTTAAACAGGCAGGCATGTCTGAGGGTAAAGTATTTAAGCGCGTGACCTTGGAACGTCTAGAGTTAGAAATCCTTCGTTCGTATGTAACACAAGGGCGCTATAGCGCTTCCGTAGAAGCGGAGGTAGAAGAGCTGCCTCAGAACCGAGTCGATATCAATATAGAGATAGATGAGGGTGAGGTTTCTTCGATCCTACATATTAACGTGGTAGGCAATGAGGCGTTCAC
>NZ_LWFU01000440.1:0-12872 GCF_001635135.1 Oleiphilus sp. HI0080 | reverse complement strand
TGACACGTCACAACACGCAGACTGGCCAAATCAAGTTCGCGGTTTACGACAGCAGCTACCCTATGAGGGCTGGCTGACTCTTTCGGTTGGACTGCCGTGGCCTGAGCTAAAAACGCCTCCTGAAAGGGAGCTTGTGGTTAAATCCTTTTCAGAATTTCAAACAAGTGAGGCGATTACCCGAGCGACGGCTGCGGGAAGCCGCGCCCAAAAGACGAAAGCACCATCAGAAGAGGAAGACGCGACATTAGAGGCGCAAGACGAAAATGAAAGCGTCGATATAGATCTTAAATCCCCCCCCAAACAAGAACAAATGATCTCTCCTTATGAAGAGCGCGCCCTCGTTCACGTACAAGCCGCGATGGATCACTTAGTACAACAAGGCTTTCAAAACATTGCAGTTATCGCATTAGGAGAGAGTGCTGAGCTTGCGGTTGACTACTTACAGAGTCGCGAAGCAGAAATAAAAGAGAAAGGCTTTGCTCTTATTTTACTCGAACCAAAATTGCCCGACCGGCTGAACAATCGCTTTGCAGAGGCGCTCGGCAACGATTTCCCAGCACCCGTTCTCGACATCTTCGACTCATCCTCTCGTAATCAAAGTGCCGCAGCAAAAGAACGTAAAGCAAGTGCGCGTGCAGGCAACTTTGCCGAATATCAGCAGTTAAAGCTGACGTCAGTGATCGGCGCCGGATCAGACAAGTTTTTATTAAAGCGAATTGGTGACTGGCTNGAGCGTTACGCGCCTGGCCAAGAAAAAAAATAGGCCTGAAGGAGAGCTTATTCTCGCCACTAAGGATTGCCAATTATGACGCTAAGCCGCTAGTTGTAATCTGGAGCTTTCTTACCCGTCAGCTGCTCCAAGCGCTGAATAATTTCAGAAAACTCTTTGATGATTCTCTCTCGATCATGCTTCTTCTCAAGAATAACACTTTGCGCCTTTGCAATATCACCACGAGATTTTTCGAGCGCCTCGGCCACTCTCACTGGAACTTTTCGACCATTTCGCTGGGCATTTGCTGCCAACTCTTCATTTTGGGTGATCGCATTTTGATTTGCCGCGATAGAGGCCTGACGAGAAACGATGACTGAATCAATCTCACTAAGACGACGCTTCAGCAAATGAACGACGGTTCCGGGGGTGCCATACTGCTTCAGTAGCTTTTGATCTTCCTGTTCTCGAAGCTTGCGCGCTTCTTCTTCACGCTCTTTCTTCGCGATCGCGTCGTCTCGGGCACGTATCTGCTCAGCGGTTAATGCGGGAGGTACGACCTCAACCACACGCCCCTGCGCATTCAAGACATCGTAACCGTTGGGAACGATTTCTGGCGGAACAGTGGCAGCCATCACCGTTCGGCCTTGATCATCCTTATAGCGATACATAATGCCTGCCTGCACGGAGCTCACGAAAACCGCAAGCGCCAAGCACACACTCATTACAAGACGAACACTCATTTTTTGTACTTATCCTTAAGAGAAATCACTCGTTTTATAATACCTAAAATCTAACTATAGCCGCCTTGCTAAAGATCGCTCAGTTACAATCCGTTATATTCCGTAACGATCTCTATACGCAGCAACGCTGTCTGCGTACTCTGCCAAACTTGCATCGCTAGAGATGAAGTCTAGTATTTGTCCAAGGTTTACGATGCTCAGCACAGGAATGTTGTAGTCACGCTCAACTTCCTGAATCGCCGAAAGTTCTCCTTGACCTTTTTCTTGACGGTCGAGGGCAATAATAACTCCGGCTGGCTCGGCACCGGCAGCCTTAATGATTTGGATAACCTCTCGAATTGCGGTTCCAGCAGTAATCACGTCGTCAATGATCATAACTTTACCTGAGAGCGGAGCCCCAACAATGGTTCCGCCCTCACCATGATCTTTTGCTTCTTTTCGATTAAAAGCAAAAGGACGGTTGTCTTGATACAAAGAAGAAAGTTGAACCGCCGTTGCAGCGCCTAGAGGAATACCTTTGTAAGCAGGGCCGAAAAGGACATCGTACTCTACACCAGATTCTTGCAAGGTCTGGGCGAAGAATTCTCCTAGCTTTGATAGCGACAGGCCATCGTTGAAAAGGCCTGCGTTAAAAAAATAAGGGCTCACGCGGCCAGACTTGAGGGTAAATTCTCCAAATTTAAGAACATTTTTTTGAAGAGCAAATTCAATAAATGCTCGTTGATGCGGTTTCAGAGACGAAGTCGACGACATAAAAGTGACCTTACTGTAAATATTTGGGTTATTTCTTTTCAAAAAATGTGAAACAAGTATCATATCACGCGTTCAAATTAAGGGGCAGATATGCGTGTAGTATCAATCAGTGTTAACGGTCTTAAGCAGGCCGCGGAACTAGGCTTTTACGATTGGATGCGAGAGATCGATGCCGATGTTGTATGCGTCCAAGATATTCGCGGCAAAGTATATGATTTTGACGATGAAATATACCATCCTGACGGGTATGAAGTGTATATTCTTGATGCCGAAGATCCTGAAGATGGCGGCGTCGCAATTTACACTCGTCACTTCCCAAAAGCGATCATGTACGGATTCGCCTACGAGCCTGCAGACCGACAAGGTCGATTTATTCAAGCGGACTTCGATAACGTAAGTGTTGCATCGATGCTTGCCCCTGCATCAATGGAAAACCCTGATCAGCAAGAGAGCAAAGACAAGTTCATGACAGCATTTCAAGACCACCTTGAGAAATGTCTGCGCAAGCGTCGCCAATTCATTTTCACAGGTAATCTTCAAAGCACACATGAAGTGACAGACGCGAGCGAACGCTACCATCATGGAGAGGCTCCCGGATTCAAAGCTCATGAACGCGCGTGGTTTGACAAAACGTTTGATGAGTTAGGGTATGTGGATGCATTTCGCAAAGTAAACAGCCACGATGACGAGTACACACATTGGCCAAAGTCAGCCGGAGAAGAGCAATCTGAAGCAGGGATTCGCAGCGACTTTCAAATCACTACCGGCACGGTGAATAATCTTATAGAAGATGGGTTTGTTGACTACGACACGCGGTTTTCAGATCACGCACCGCTGATCATTGACTACGACATTATTATGTAGGGCTTAAACTGCAAGAGCCTTAGCTGTCTGATAGACAAGTTAAAAAAGAAAGGGCAAAGCCTTACGGTTCTGCCCTTTCTTTTCACCTGTTTAGAAGAAGCGTCTAACTTAGCGCTTTCTCCTGCAACTCAAAAATTTCCCCTACGCCTTTTCGAGCAAGTGCCAGCATGGCATCAAACTCGTCCTGCTCAAATGCCTCTCCCTCAGCCGTGCCCTGCACTTCGATAAAACCGCCTTTATCGGTCATCACGACGTTCATATCTGTTTCCGCAGCAGAATCTTCAGGATAATCTAAATCCAACACAGCAGCACCCTCATAGATTCCGACCGAAATCGCCGCAATCTTTTGCTTTAAAGGGGACTCTTTTAGTTTGCCCGCAGCAACGATCGAGTTCAAAGCCAAACCAAGTGCAACACAGCCACCTGTAATCGATGCCGTACGAGTACCACCATCAGCCTGAATGACATCACAATCAATCGTAATGGTTCTTTCGCCAAGCTTTTCCAGATCAACTGCCGCGCGCAGTGAGCGCCCAATCAAGCGCTGAATCTCAACCGTTCGCCCGCCTTGCTTGCCTCTCGCCGCTTCACGTCCCATTCTAGAGCCCGTAGAACGTGGCAACATACCATACTCAGCAGTGATCCAACCTTGACCAGCCCCTTTCAAAAAACGCGGCACAGACTCCTCTATCGAGGCGGTACAAATCACTTTTGTATCGCCGAACTCCACCAACACAGACCCCTCTGCGTGTTTGGTGTAACCCGTCGTTAGTTTGATATCACGTGCTTGATCTAACGCTCTTCCGCTTGGACGCATGTATTTTCCTTTTCTCTCATAATGACAAATTTGAAGTAGCGCGAGTTTAACATTATCTTCAATAGCTCGCGCTACGACTTTCAACTATGATTTGCCGAGCCCCAAAACACCTTACTAAGGAGACTCCATGTTAAAAAGTATGACTGCGTTCGCGCGGCAGGAACTAAGCACCCCAAGCGGCACGCTTACCTGGGAGATACGCAGCGTCAATCATCGCTACTTGGAGCCCAACTTTCGTATACCTGAGCAATTCCGAGAAGCGGAAAGTCAGCTAAGGGAACTCCTTCGCAAAAAACTCGCTCGCGGGAAGCTCGATTGCAACCTCAAATGGCAAGCAAGTGACCATGTTGATGACGGCATTTCTCTCAATACAGAAACACTGCTTCAGCTCAGCTCAGCGCTCGATCAAATTTCACAAAGCGTCCCACAAAGCGCTGCACCGAATGCGCTAGACATTTTGCAATGGCCAGGCGTGGTTGATCACAAAGAAGAAGATAGAGCCGAACAAATCAAGCAATGCGTACAAGCATTTGCAAGCGCACTGGATATTCTGATTGAAAACCGACTCCGAGAAGGACAACAACTGGAGCCTCTGTTTAACGATCGATTAAACAAAATTGACGACATCGTCAAACAGGTGCGCGCGCTTCTTCCTCAAATACTTGAACAACAACGACAAAACCTGAACAAACGTTTTGAAGAGCTCTCGGTTGATCTCGACCCGCAGCGACTGGAGCAGGAAATGGTTGTTTTGGCTCAAAAGTCTGATGTCGATGAAGAGCTCGATCGCCTTGACGCCCACGTGCAAGAGGTGAGGAAAGTTCTTTCCAAGAAAGGGCCTGTCGGACGCAGGCTCGATTTTCTAATGCAAGAACTCAATCGCGAAGCCAATACACTTTCATCCAAGTCAATTGTGACAGATACGACCAAAGCCGCTGTAGAACTAAAAGTACTGATTGAACAAATACGTGAGCAAGTACAGAATATCGAATAAATAAAATAAATAGGGTTTTTAACCCTCTTTTTTGCAGCCAATCACTCAAATATGCGGGCATCCTCGTATTCAAGCTTTGCCCTCAAGCGATTAGTTAAAATGCAAGCGAGCAAACAATGTCCGACCGTAAATTCAGCATGAGAACAAGCCGACAAAAGCTTGGCAATGTTACTTTAGTTTTGCTCTGCTGCTTATGGGCGACACTAGCCCACTGCGATGACAGCACACCTGACGAAAGCATATACCAAACGACCAATACCGCATCCGAGTGGCCTAAGGGCGCTTTACCGAAGTCCTTGGAGGAAAACCCCTTAAGGATATCTCTATTTGACCCGCAAAACGGGGAAGATAAAGAGCGCCTATGGTCACAAACAAAACTGGTCTTTGGCCTAGGCGTCGGCGTAGCCGGCTTCATCGCCATGCTGCCTCCAGAAATTTCAAACTGGGACAGAAGCGATGACAAGCTTTTAAGAAAGTGGTGGGACAACGTTAGCGAAGGGCCCGTATGGGATCGCGATGTTTGGTATATCAACTATATCGGACATCCCTATTTTGGTGGCGTGTATTATCAAGTTGCGCGCAAATCCGGCTACCGTCAATGGGACTCTTTCATGTATTCGTTCATGATGTCCACGTTTTATTGGGAGTACGGGTTAGAGGCTTTTGCGGAAGTACCGTCGGTTCAAGACTTGGTCGTGACGCCCGTAGGCGGATGGTTGTGGGGCGAATGGTCTTACCAGAAAGAGAAAGAAATTCGTAAGAATGGTGGCACCGTTTACGAATCTTATTTCTGGGGAGATATCGCTTTATTTTTGCTCGACCCCGTGGACACGATTGGCGCAGGCATAAACAACATGATGGGGCGAGAGGTAGTGAAGGCTGGAACAGCCTGGGTATCGACTCAACCTGCGTCTGGCAACGGTCAAAACCAGTCGAGTAACGATCAATGGAGCTTAAACATTGCCTTCCAATTCTAGTAACCTCGCAACGATTAAACGCTTAGCACTCATTGCTAGTTTGTTCATGCCCATTGCGGCACACGCAGAAGATCCAATTGATCGGAGCATCATTTTTGTTGCTGCCAATGCTGGCCTTGCTCATTTCGACTCCAAGCGTCACTTTGAGGACCGGGATTTTGGAGGCCTATCACTTGGATTACATCTAAACAGATCATGGTCTACTTCCTTATTTTACTCACGTTCGCACCCCGAAAGTGGCTTAGGAAGAAATGTTCGGTTCGAAAACTATTTTGTGCAAGTTAAGCACTACTGGCGCGGAGAGAGCCAATGGCGACCATATTTGGTTGGCGGACTAGGCGAAACGATCCAAGACAGAGAAGAAGACCGTTCAAGCACCACAGCACACGCTGGTTTAGGGATGCACTATGCGATTAATGCAAAATGGGCAGGACAACTGGATTACAGATACTTCAGCGCTCTTCACGATGGCTTTCAGGACAAGACATTGATGACTAGCCTCATTTATCGATTTGGCACAGGGGAACGATAGAAACAAGGACAAGCGATAGGACGCAAGCAAGATCCGCTCTTTCGGAACAGTCCAATCAGATGACCTAAAAGGCGCTTATAGCGACACTCTACCATTCAAGGCACAGTAGCTGTAAACTGTGCCGGCTTAAACCAAGACAATCTGTATTGTCGCGAAGAAATCTGCCGCAGCATATTTGGAATAAGCACCGTTATGATCCTCAAGCCCACCATATCTGGAAAGTTATATATTGTCGCCGCTCCATCAGGCGCTGGCAAAACGAGCCTTGTTCACGAACTAACTGATCGCTACAGCGATATTGCAGTCTCTGTGTCGCACACCACCCGAGACCAACGTCCGGGCGAGCAAGACGGAGTGAACTACAACTTCGTGTCTGTTGAGCACTTCAAGCAGCTCATTGATCAAGGTGATTTTATCGAGCATGCCGAGGTCTTCGGCAATTACTACGGTACATCAAGGAACTGGGTTCAGGAGCGTCTTGACCAAGGACTGGATGTAATACTTGAAATCGATTGGCAGGGTGCGCGTCAGGTAAGAGAGCAGTTCCCAAGCGCAATCAGCATTTTCATCGTGCCACCATCCAAGGCAACGCTCAGAACACGCTTGGAAAGCCGAGGCCAGGACAAAGCCGAAGTCATTGATCGCAGAATGCAGGAAGCGACATCCGAATGCAGCCACTTCAACGAGTTTGATTATTTGGTAGTGAATGAGAATTTCAGTCAGGCCGTTGCCGAGCTGGGAGCTATTTTTATTTCTCACAGACTGCTTGTTGACACACAAGCGCAGCGTCATAAAGACATTATCGACGACCTGTTGTCATAAGCACGTAACTAACATAGAATGCGCGGTTCGTTTTTGGGCTAACATAAAGTCCACTATTTTGATTTCTAGAGGTGAATTTGAATGGCACGTGTGACCGTTGAAGATTGTTTGGATAACGTAGACAACCGCTTTGAACTTGTCATGGTAGCAACGAAGCGTGCACGCCAGCTTGCAAACACTGCACAAGAGCCGTTAGTGCCTGTGGAAAATGACAAACCTACCGTTTTGGCCCTGCGTGAGATTGCAGAAGGCCACATCAATGCAAAAAACGTTGACTTAAGCACTCCTGAGTAATTTCTTTACTACAAGACGCTTGAAAAACCTGCTAGCTTAAATAATATTAAGCTATGCCTAGAAAAGCTGATCAGGCTATGCCTCTTCAGCTTTTTTTGTCTCTCAAATTCGCACACATTAGCAGGTAAAGCGTGCCCAAAATCGATGGGTTAATAGAACGAACAGAATCATATCTCGACCCGGCGAAAGTGCGCCTG
The DNA here is from genome assembly GCF_001635135.1 of Oleiphilus sp. HI0080. Taxonomy (NCBI): domain Bacteria; kingdom Pseudomonadati; phylum Pseudomonadota; class Gammaproteobacteria; order Oceanospirillales; family Oleiphilaceae; genus Oleiphilus; species Oleiphilus sp. HI0080. The sequence goes on along the minus strand of NZ_LWFU01000440.1, from coordinate 5,170 downwards.
ATTGAAAGAGCCTATTATGTCGCCAAAGAAGCGCATGAAGGGCAATTCCGGCGCAGCGGTGATCCCTACATCATTCATCCTATTGCCGTTGCCAATATTCTCGCAGATTTACATCTAGACCATGAAACGCTCATGGCAGCATTGCTGCACGACGTGATTGAAGACACGCCTACCACAAAAGAAGAGTTGGCAGCGGAATTTGGTGAAGCAGTAGCCGAGCTCGTCGATGGCGTAAGCAAGCTGACGCAAATTGAATTCAAATCAAAAGCAGAGGCCCAAGCACACAACTTTCAGAAAATGACGCTCGCCATGGCGGACGACATTCGGGTTATTCTAGTCAAGCTTGCCGATCGTCTCCATAACATGCGCACGCTTGGACCACTTCACCACGAAAAGCGGCGACGCATCGCGACCGAAACGCTCGACATCTATGCCCCAATCGCCAACCGCCTTGGCATTAATAGCATCCGTACCGAGCTTGAAGATCTAGGCTTTCAAGCCCTCTATCCGATGCGTTCGAAATACATTCGCAAAGCGGTGAAAAAACTTCGCGGCAATCACAACGAGATTCTGGACGAGATTCAAGGACGCATTGAAAAGCAACTCAATAAACGTAACCTAAACGGAACGGTTGTTGGCCGAGAAAAGCATCTCTACAGTATTTACCAAAAAATGAAGTACAAGCATCGCTCATTCCACGAGATTATGGATGTGTATGCTTTTCGGATTATCTCCGACTCGGAAGATGACTGTTACCGTATTCTTGGTGCGCTACACGCACTCTACAAGCCCCTGCCATTTAGATTTAAAGATTACATCGCCGTGCCAAAGGTAAACGGCTATCAATCCTTGCATACCACGCTCTTCGGAATGCATGTAAATATCGAAGTGCAGATTCGCACAGTGGAAATGGAGAACCTTGCGAACAACGGTATCGCCGCACACTGGCAATATAAAGACGATTCCAGTTTGCAGCTGGCCAATCAGGCACGTATTGATCGCTGGCTAAGCGGACTCAAAGAGATTCGAGAAAATGCCGGTGACTCGATGGAGTTCATTGAGCACGTTAAGATCGACCTGTTCCCTGATGAGATCTACGTGTTTACGCCCAAGGGAGCGATCCTAGAGCTTCCCGCTGGCGCGACCCCGATAGATTTTGCTTATGCCATTCATACTGATGTTGGCAATGCCTGCGTGGCATGCCGCGTTAATAAGCAATTAGCGTCCCTCAGCGAGCCCTTACAAAGCGGACAGACGATTGAGATCATCACCGCGCCGGGAGCCAAACCGAGCCCAGCATGGCTCAACATTGTGGCAACAGGTAAGGCAAAAAGCAGCATTCGCCATTTCATCAAACAAAAGCAGCACGCTGAAAATCTTTCTTTGGGTAGAACGCTACTCGAGAAATCCATGGCGGGTATTTCACTAACTTGGGAGAACGTTGATGAGCCACATCTGCATCACGTACTTGAGCACAATAAAGTAGCAACGCTTGATGAACTGATTCTGCTGATTGGTCAAGGCTTACGCATGCCCTATATCATCGCGCGCCAGTTAGCGACAGAAGGAAAGCTCGGGCAGGAAGCAGAAGAAGCACCACGACAAAAATTAATGATCAAAGGCACGGAAGGCATGCAAGTATCGTTTAGCTCTTGCTGCCACCCAATCCCAGGAGACCCGATCATTGGCTTACCAGACAACGAAACAGGTCTGGTTATTCACTCAGAGCAATGCAAAAAAGCCTTGCGAACGAGCAAGGCGCATCAACGCTTATACCTCAGCTGGATGAAAGACATTACTGACGAGTTTGCCGTCGAGCTGCAGATTCAGCTTGAGCGTCACCGAGGCATCATTGCCGAGCTGGCATCCGCTGTCACACACGCGGAAGCCAACATTGAACATATCGGGGTGACCGAGCAAAATGCACATATGAGCGTCATTAAAGCGGTGATTCACATTCAAGGACGAAGACACTTGGCACGTGTCATACGGCGCATCAGGAACATTAAGGCCGTCATCAGCATACAGAGAATTGTCAATCACTAACGCGCTAGCAAGCGCTTACATACAATAAGGTTTTAGTATGAGCAACAAATCCATTATCCAGTCTGATACAGCGCCACAAGCGATCGGAACTTACTCTCAAGCTGTGAAGGCAGGCGACACAGTTTACCTTTCGGGCCAGATACCACTCGACCCCGAGTCTATGGAGCTTGTTGGTGGTGGGATCGAGAATCAGATCAAGCAAGTGTTCGAGAATCTAAAAGCGGTTTGTGAAGCCGCCGGCGGCAGCTTGCAAGACATCGTCAAGCTCAACATTTTTCTTACAGACTTAGGCAACTTCGCAACAGTCAATGAAGTGATGGCAACCTACTTCCAAACGCCCTACCCCGCGCGCGCAGCGATCGGTGTCGCCGCGTTACCAAAAGGTGCAGAAGTCGAAATGGACGGTATTGTTATTCTTTAATCTGTTCGTTTTTTCGGCGCGCTGACAACAGCGCGCCCTCCTTTCTGAGCCGACTGAATTCCTTTAACCGCTAATTCGCGCGCACATCTCTGCATAACCTTGGCGATAATCAGGATATTGAAGGCCATAGCCTGTATTCAACATACGCTTGTTCGATAGGCGTTTATTACCGGTTCTTCGAACGGGTTCGGCTCCCGCCTCTATGAAGGTTGCATCGATACCCAGTTGACGCGCTATGAATCGATAAACCTCGTTTAAATCCACCGGCGCTGAGTCACTAGCAATGTACAGAGCTTCGACATCCTGCCTCGCGAGCACTTTTTGAATTAAGAAGACCAGAAAACCAACCGCATCATCTTCGTGAATACGATTACTCAAACGCTCACTGCCGCTCAGCACAGGCTCTCTTGCCAATACCTGACGAACCATTCTTAGCCTCTCAGCACCATATATGCCGCTAAAGCGCACGACCGTATGCGCCAAATTACTTTGCTCCAAGATACGTTCGGCTTGCCGAATAACCGTTGCAGTTGGAGAACTTGGCATCGCAGCACTCAACTCATCCACAATCTCTCCATTGTCCTGACTAAACACACTAGAGCTTGATACAAACACTATATGAGGAGAACTCGAACCAACAAACCGCCTGACACACTGCTCCAATCCTCTCACAAAGACCCGCTCATAGGCCTCAGCCGAGCGCCCACTCGGTGTAACACAGTAAAGAATCACATCGATATTATCGGGCAGCGAACACCACGCTTCTTGGTCAGCAACATCCCCAATGAATATTTCCCGAACAGCGCTAGGTAATACCTCTCTTGCGGTTCTCTTGAGAACCAACGACTCGATTTCCGAGCTCAAGTCTTCGAAAACACGACTGGCTATTTGGCCAAAGCCGACAAACAAACAAGTAGGTTTTGCATAGGACATTTAATAGTTACCGTGAAATAGCTGCATTGCCGCGCGAAAAACACTAACATTAATTCAAAGCGCTACCAAAAACACGCAATAACAATTAATCAGACGCACCTCACAGCGAGCAATGAACCCCTTAACTTCCGAGCTAAAGAGCCGAATCAACCGGCCCATTAATTTGATCGAGAGACGACATGCCTGATCTCGATGAAATCCCGCTCACGCAATTAAAAGGCGTTGGCGCAAGCCTTGCGGAGACCCTCAAAAAGCTCGACTTGATTTCTATTCAAGACTTACTTTTCCATCTTCCGTTTCGCTACGAAGATCGCACACGCATTGTTCCGCTGAGCCAGCTAAGAGCAGGGCAACACGCGCTATTTGAAGCTGAAGTGAAAGGTAGCCGAATTGTGCATGGCAGACGACGAAGCCTTGAAGTGCACGTGCAGGATACGAGCGGACAGGTAGCGCTACGTTTCTATCACTTCAGCGCGGCTCAAGCCAAACAATTAACGGCGGGTACCCGCTTACGCTGCTATGGAGAAGCCCGCCTAGGTCAAACAGGTCTTGAGTTTTATCACCCTGAATATCAAGTCCTTAAAGACAGTAAGAAGCATGCCCCGCCAGAAAAACTGACGCCTATCTACACGCTGACAGATGGCATACAACAACCACGCTTGAGAAAACTCTGCTCGGCAGCGCTGGCATTTTTAGATCGCCATCAAATTACTGAACTGATTCCCGACAACATTCTCGATGAACTGCAACTACCTAAGCTGCAAGCCGCCGTAAAGTACCTCCACGCCCCACCAACGGATGCCGACCAGCATGCGCTTTTAGAGGGCTATCACCCCTGCCAACAGCGGCTTATCTTCGAGGAGTTGCTGGCGCACCATATGAGCCTTTTGGAACTGCGCACCAGCATGCAAAGAAAAACCTCGCCGCCACTGCCTGAAACGGATCTAAGCAAAGATCTTAGACACCAGCTTTTAGAGCAACTTCCTTTCACGCTAACCGGGGCGCAGATGCGTGTTTCCGAAGAGATACGAGAAGATCTTGCAAACCCCTATGCTATGTTGCGCCTTGTGCAAGGAGACGTCGGCTCCGGAAAAACCTTAGTTGCGGCAATCGCGGCCTTGCAGGCAATAGCGCATGGTTTTCAGGTCGCTCTGATGGCCCCAACGGAAATTCTAGCGGAACAGCATTTTAATAACTTCAAGCTCTGGTGCGCATCGCTGAACATTCAGGTTGGATGGTTAAGTGGCAAAGTCAAAGGCAAAAAACGCGAAGCTCAGCTCGAAGCACTAAAAAGCGGCGCGGTGCAAATCATCGTCGGTACCCACGCGCTTTTTCAAGAGGATGTGGAGTTTTCACAGCTTGGCCTTGCGATCATCGACGAGCAACATCGCTTTGGGGTTCACCAACGCCTTGCTCTTAAGAACAAAGCATCCGCTGATTACGGAGTGCCTCATCAGCTCATTATGACTGCCACACCGATCCCCCGAACGCTTGCGATGAGTGCCTACGCCGACCTTGATACATCCATCATCGATGAGCTACCGGCTGGGAGGCAGGCAATTGAAACCTTTGTTATTCCAGATAGTAAGCGGCAGGATATTCTTACGCGGGTCGAACGCATCTGCAAAGACGGCAGACAGGCTTACTGGGTGTGCACGCTGATTGAAGAATCAGAAGCACTGCAATGCCAGGCTGCTGAGGCTAGCGCGCAATGGCTCGCCTCAGAGCTAAGCGACCTCACTGTCGGGCTTATCCATGGTCGAATGAAGG
>NZ_LWFU01000439.1:0-1141 GCF_001635135.1 Oleiphilus sp. HI0080 | reverse complement strand
AACCGCATCTACCGCACCATATTTAAGCGCTGCATCTGCGCGATACTCTTTCGTTCCCGCAATCCATTCGATCGCATTGTCTGCACCAATCAAACGTGGAAGCCGAACCGTACCACCGAAGCCTGGGAAGATACCCAACTTAACTTCTGGAAGACCTACTTTTGCACCCGTCGACATAACACGATAGTCGGTCGCCAAACACATTTCGAAACCACCACCCAACGCAATACCGTTAATTGCAGTGACTGTCGGGAATGGAAGATCTTCAATTGCGCTGAAGACAGAATTCGCTTTCAAGTTGTTTGCGATCAGCTCTTCTTCTGGGCCGGCAAACAAATCTGTAAACTCTGTGATATCAGCACCAACGATGAACACGTCTTTTGTACTGGTTACTACTAGACCTTTGATATTGCTAGCGCCTTTAAGTGCTTCTGCAGCAGCGCCTAGCTCTTCGATAGTCAGCCGGTTAAATTTGTTAACGGATTCGCCTTCTAGGTCGAAGTTCAATTGTGCGAACCCACCGTCGATTTCTTTAACCGTGATGGCTTTACCTGCGTAAATCATCAACTGTTCTCCAAGTTATAAGTTCATGCCAGTACAGCAACAACTGCCCGACAATCGGTTTAACCCCATGAATATGGAGTGAGAAAACAAAAATTCATACGATCGTTTGAATCGTGAGGCGTGTACCTTGTAGAAATATTATCCGTTTGTCAACGAATAATGAAAGCGTGCCTTTAAGCCAGCCCAAACAACAGAATTCATGCCTAATTAGTAAGTGGGGGTTTAGTCACCAAAAAACAAGCACTTATTGCAGTATTTCAAAGTTGTAAGTTAGGCAATCACAACTAAACTAGATCTAATAACGCATTTTTTTACGCTTAACACCGCATACAAGCTGGAGATCAACGATGCAAATAAAACGTCATATTCAAACGATTGCTGCTCTTATTATGAGCACATGTTTGGCGACTAACGCTGTGGCTATGGAAAAAGAAGAAGCGCTAGCCGCGATGGACAAAGTCTATGATGCGACCATCAACAGCTACTACTCCGTAAATAGCTTCTACAATTTCAGTGCAAATCAAGCCGACAAAGAACAGCAGCAAGTGGTGCAATTTACGGTCGGTACGGTAGAAGA
>NZ_LWFU01000438.1:0-751 GCF_001635135.1 Oleiphilus sp. HI0080 | reverse complement strand
CCATAACCATTGGATGCGAAGCCGCCTGCCACATCAAAACCAGATTGCCCGGAAGCGATGAGGTACAGCACACCTCCCGCTAAAATGCCGCCAAGCACTTGCGCAGCAATATAAGGGGCAAGATCCTTTGCAGGAAAACGTCCGCCCACCCATAGCCCGACCGAAACAGCAGGGTTTAAATGGCAGCCCGAAATGTGTCCGATTGCATAGGCCATTGTTAATACGGTAAGACCAAAGGCCAGCGATACACCTAATAGTCCAATGCCCACGTCTGGAAACGCCGCAGCGAGTACAGCGCTGCCGCACCCGCCCAGAACCAACCAAAATGTGCCTATGAGTTCAGCCGCATATCTCTTCATTGTATTCTCCGATCCAGTTAGTAAATTCTACCTAAGGCTTAAAATAGGGCGCCAATTAGGTAGTCTTGCTCGCTTGAATATTTGTAAGCTAATACACGCGCCATACTGCATAACTGAATCATCAGCCAATAGCGGATAACGTACAGAATCAAAAAAGGCTACCGAAGCAGCCCGTTTATCTTGTTACTTTTTAGAGACATGCGCAACGTCATTTAACGCTCATGTTTTGACTCCGTTTTCATCTCTGGACGTGATCAACGGAGCCGAAAAAACATGAGCTCGCCACTGTCTAGGGCGCTATGTTCACCCGGTTTGCTGGCGTATAGCCAACATCAACCGAGCCAATCTATGGCGTCTTTAAGCCGATGCTCTGTTAGACCGAGTTTGTCCCA
>NZ_LWFU01000437.1:0-8331 GCF_001635135.1 Oleiphilus sp. HI0080 | reverse complement strand
TACCGGGATTCTTTCGCTGCAAGTATCTGATCCATTTGCGCTTCAAGCTTGCTCAGCTTCTGCTCCTCTCCACTAGAGCTCATCGAGCTCTGCATCAGCTCGTATGTTAGATTGAGCGCCGCCATAACGGCAATGCGCTCACTTCCGAAAACCTTTCCTGAACCACGAATCTCGCGCATTTTTGCGTCGAGCTGCACAGACGCTTCACGCAGTTCTTTTTGTTTGTCTGGTGGACAGGCAACAAGATACTCTTTGTCGAGAATCCTTACTTCAAGCGTATTCTGCTCAGACATTAATTTTGCTCCAGTGCGCGTAGACGACCAATCATTCCCTCGATCTTGGTTTTGGCAAGATCGTTTTTTTGAAGAAGTTTTGAGCGCTCGCTTTGAAGTTGCTCCTGCGACTTAGTCAATCGGGCGTTGTCTTCTTCAAGGCGCTCGCAGTATGCAATGAGTTGTTCGACTTTGTCTGAAAATCTGCTGATAGGCGAGTTATCCATTACGCCGTTCCTTCGTCATTATCGTGAGCGGTTAGAAATTAAAACATAATGCAGCGTATAGTGCTCTGCCCGAAGACTATAATTTGCCCCCGCGTTGCGGTCAATAAGGCTAACGCCTATGGGTGATTCAGTCGTATAATTTCGTTTCATTTATCCAACGGAGACACCATGTCTGAAGATGTTCATGTAGAAAGCGAATTTGAATGGCTTGCCAATGTATACAACATTAACGGCGCAATTAATCATCCAAGCGAACTGCATGGCATTATGATTGGTCACATTACAGGTAATACGCAATTGAAAGACGATGAATGGTTGGCTATGTGTCTAGATCACATGGGCATTGAAGAATTCAACGTTGAGAAGCAGCCGAATGTGCATCAGGATTTGTGTAAGTTTTATCGCGATACTTTAGAAAGTATCGCTGTAGATTCGAGCGCTTTTCAGATTTGCTTGCCTGACGATAGCTATGCAATTGCGGAGCGGGGCGAAGCCTTGGGTGCATGGGTTGGCGGTTTTCTGGAAGGTATTGCTGTGACGCAAACACACGCCTTGGCAAATCTAGACGAGGATCTGCAAGAGATTCTTCGAGATTTGGTAGAAATAAGTCAACTGGATTCCCGTATGGATAGCTCGGAGACCAGTGAGCGCGATTTCTTCGAAGTGTGTGAGTACGTGCGGATAGGCACGTTAAATCTTTACCTCGAGTTTAATGAGCTGCCTGACGGTGCTTCAAACGAAGAAACTGCACCGACCCTTCATTAAAACACTCGCGGCAGCAATCTAGAATTAACAGAATAACGAACTAAACGTATGAGCATTACCAAGAAAGAATTCGCGGCACGGCGTAAAGCGCTTGCCGAGCAGATGGGCGACAACGCAATTGCAATCCTTCCTGCATCCAAGCTGAAGGTGCGCAACCATGACGCTGACTTTCAATTTCGTCAGGATAGCGATTTTTACTATCTAACAGGGTTTAATGAACCAGAGGCTGTCTTGGCGCTTATTCCGGGTAGAGAGCACGGCGAGGCTGTGCTCTTTTGCCGAGAGCGTGATCCGGCAAAAGAAATGTGGGATGGCAAAATGCTTGGGCCTGAGGGCGCAATTAAGCAGCTTGGTTTCGATGATGCGTTTCCGATTAGTGATATTGATGAAATTCTTCCTGGTTTGATTGAAGGCCGCGACAAGGTGTTTTATGCGCTTGGTCGAAATGCGCAGTTCGATGCACAAATCATGGACTGGGTGAACACGATTCGCAGCAAGGTCAGAAGTGGCGCGCATCCACCCGGTGAGTTTGTCGCTATCGAGTACCCTTTGCATGAGCTTCGATTGTTTAAGAGTAAGGCTGAGATAAAAATCATGAAGCGTGCAGGTGAGATCAGCGCGCAAGCGCATGTGCAGGCGATGAAAGCGTGCAAGCCTGGGCTTTATGAATATAGCCTTGAGGCGGAGATTGTTCATCGTTGTATGCAAAAGGGAGCTCGGTTTCAGGCATATTCTTCGATTGTTGGGGGTGGTGACAATAGCTGCATATTGCATTACATCGAAAACAACGAAGCGTTGAAGGATGGAGATCTTGTATTGATCGATGCCGGTTGTGAGCTAGAACTTTATGCCTCTGACATTACGCGGACGTTCCCGGTCAATGGTGCGTTCAGCGAGGCTCAGGCCGAGATCTATCAGATTGTTCTAGATGCGCAGTACGCAGCAATCGAGCAGGTGAAACCCAACAATCATTGGAATCACCCGCATGAGGCGGCAGTGAACGTTATCGTTGATGGCTTGCTACGGTTGGGCATTTTGAAAGGTAAGCGAGAAGAGATTCTTGAAAACGAGACTTATAAGCAGTTCTACATGCACCGGACAGGGCATTGGCTTGGGTTGGATGTGCATGATGTTGGTGAATATAAAACTGGTGGTGAGTGGCGAGTGCTTGAGCCAGGCATGGTGATGACTGTAGAACCTGGCATCTATATCGCGCCGGGCAGCAAAGGCGTAGCGAAAAAGTACCACGGTATTGGGGTTCGTATTGAAGACGATGTCGTTGTCACTAAAACGGGCAACGAGGTGCTGACTTCTGGCGTACCAAAGGATATCGACGAGATTGAAGCGTTAATGGCAGGGTAGATCCTTTCCGGTCAGTGTATTTTGAAAGAGTTGGTTGAGCGTTCTGAAATGGATAATACGATCAAACAAGTTGACTACGACATTGCGATTGTTGGCGGTGGTATGGTGGGTATACCGCTCGCTATTGGGCTGGCAGAGCGTGGTTTCAAGGTTGCGTTGATCGAGAAGTTTCGTCTCAAAGATGTATCTCATGAAGTGTTGCAGAATAGTTTTGATTTGCGCTCTACCGCGATATCTTTAGGGAGTATTGAACTTCTCCAGGCTCTTGGATTATGGGACGCTGAGCAGGCACTAGCTTGTGCGATTAATCGCGTCCATGTCTCCGAGCAAGGTAAAATGGGCACGACGTCGATTGAAGCACGTGATGTGGGTGTTGATGCTCTCGGTTATGTGGTTCCGAATATGGCTTTGGGCGGACTGTTGCATTCTCGGCTTATGGAAAGTGACGTTGCGGTTCTAGATCAGTCGGTGGTTACTCAGGTTCAGATGACCGATACCTGCGCGCAGCTTGAGCTGGATGTGATAGAAAACAAGGCCGATGGTGATCGTCTTCAGAAAAAAAATCTAACAGCAAAACTCTTTGTGATTGCTGACGGCGCAGAATCTAATTTGGCCAGGTCTCTCGGGATCGATTATTCAATAAAGTCCTACCATCAAAAAGCGATCATCACGAATCTGAAAACCGAGTTAGACAACAAGGGCGTTGCTTATGAGCGGTTTGCTAAATCCGGGCCGGCTGCTTTACTGCCGCTCAAGAGAGACGTCAGCGCTTTGGTCTGGACTCTGCATGATGACGTCGCTGATGAAATGATAGCGATGACAGACGCCGACTTTGCAACGCATATCGAAACACTATTCGGTGGCCGTTTAGGGCGAATTGATAAAGTCGGTGAGCGGGATGCGTACTCTCTAGCGCTCACTCAAGCAAAAGAGCTATGTCGCGAGCGATTGCTTGTCGTTGGAAATGCGGCTCATAGTTTGCACCCTGTTGCTGGGCAAGGGTTTAATCTTGCTTTGCGCGGTATCGTTGCATTTATCGAAGGCCTAACCCTCTGTAAGGAAAATGAGTTTTGGGCTTACAAAAATTTAAAGCCTCTTGTTGATGCGCATCGTGGTGAACAGTTCAAAATCGTGAATTTCAGTGATCAACTTGTAGAGCTGTTCTCTCCAGACTCGCATGTTCCAGCGCTTCTAAGGAGTTCTGGCCTGGTGGCACTGAATTCGTTTAAAGAGTTAAAAACCGAGTTTGCGCGACATACCATGGGTCGAGCCCAATCACTTAAGCCTTTGAGTGCGGGTTGATTGGTTGATTGGTTGAGTGGGGTCTTAGGGCGTTTTTGGGGTGAGTACTATGTATGATCTTGTTATTGTCGGAGCCGGTATTTCAGGTGCAAGCGCGGCTGTCGCTCTTGCCAAGACAGGGCTGCACGTTGCCTTAGTGGATGCGCAGGACCCTAGGCTCGTATCCTCAACAAAAGACAGAACGTGTGTTGATGATTTCTCCTCTCGTGTGAGCGCGATTACGCCAGCCAATGCGCAATGGCTTGAAGATATTGGTGTATGGTCGCATTTAAAGCCGCAGCAGATCCAACCCTACGCCAATATGGAGGTGTGGGAGGAACTTGGCGGAGGTCGTATTCAGTTCGATGCTTTGGATTACCAACGCCCTTGTCTCGGTTTTATTATAGAAAACCAAGCCTTACTCAGCGCGTGTTTCGCAGCGCTAGATACAGCCCCCGACATACACTCGGTAGATTACTTTTTTGGGGCGCGAATCAGCGCCATGCACCTCGATCAACAGCAAAAGGTTAGAGAGCTCGTTTTTGAAGACGATAGCCGGATCAGCACCAAGCTCCTAATTGGGGCAGATGGTGCGAACTCTTTTGTTCGCCGCGCATTGAATATCCCGACCCGAGAGTGGGATTACCAACAATGTGCCATTGTTTGTACGGTTGAGACGGAAAAACCGCACGAAGAGACGGCTTGGCAGCGCTTTTCTGAGCGCGGTCCGGTCGCCTACTTACCTTTGCGCGATACGCTAGATAAGAATGATTCAAGATATGCCCACTTTTGTTCCATTGTTTGGTCGTTGGATACTGCGCACGCAAGATCGACGTATGCGCTTGATGACAAGGCGTTCTGTGCATCTATAGAAAGAGAGCTTGAGGGCCGCTTAGGTCAAGTAAAAAGTGTTTCTGCGCGATGTCTGTTTCCCCTCCGTCAGCGTCATGCGAAATCCTATGTTGTCGATCAGGCGGTATTGCTTGGCGATGCGGCACATACAATTCATCCTCTGGCAGGGCAGGGCCTGAATCTTGGCCTGAGCGATGTCCAAGCATTGGAGGGGATTCTTCAAGACGCTCAGCGGAAGGGTTATGCGCTTTCTCATCCTGTTTTGTTGAAGCGTTATCAGCGGCAGCGCAAGAGCGAGAACTTAGCCATGATGCTCGGGATGGAAGGTTTTAAACGGCTTTTTGGTAGCGAAGATCCGTTGTTGCGCTTGCTCAGAAATACAGGCGTTAATACGGTTAATGCGCATACGTTTATCAAGCGACAAATTGCTACGCGGGCTATGGGGCTATGATTTTGCTTTGCTCTTAGCTTGGAAAAATTCTTGAAATCAATGCGGGAACAGCCGTTTCCACACGCAAAATTCGTGTACCGATATTCACCACTTCAAATTCCTGCTCTTGGATTTTCTCAGCTTCGTAGCGTGTAAAGCCACCTTCTGGTCCAATCATCAGCGTGCAAGCTTGCTCAAGATTAACAGGGCATGATGCTATAGCGCCGGGGTGTGCGAGTATTCGCCTGCTGGCTTGAGAGAAGCGCTTTAGCTCGTCTTCAACAAAGGGTTTGAACCATTTGCGTAACTGGATGTTTGGCAAGACGGTATCTTTTGCTTGCTCAAGGCCTAGAACAGCATTTTCATAGAGGGCCTGGTCGCTGAGCCACGGCGTCTGCCAGTAACTCTTTTCGACCTTCCATGAATTTAGAAGAACGATGTCTTTCACGCCCATGGAGATGCAGCTTTGCAAGGTGCGGCGGAGCATCTTTGGCCGCGGTAGGGCGAGTATTAACTTGAGGGGAAGCGCAGAGGGTGGAGGTTCGTTGCAGTCAAACTCAATAAGGGCCTGTTCTGGCTTGATCTCAATCAGACGAGCCTGGCCCATCATGCCGTTTTCGATACCTACATTAAGGGTATCACCCACCTCTGCTTTGAGTGTTTTCAACAAATGCTGAAACTGCCTGCCGGTAATGTTGGCCTGGCCGTACCTCAGGCCCTGACACTGATCCAATGCCACATTCTGATCACATATCTGCCTGGCTTTAAGCAGTAACAGGTTCATGTTGCTGGCGTGTCTGCTTCAGTTTCATCGTTGGGCTTCTCTATCATCTTGGCGAATACAAGGCCTACTTCAAAAAGGAGCCACATTGGAACAGCAAGGAGCGTTTGAGAAATGACATCAGGCGGTGTGAGCAACATACCAACAACGAAGCAGCCAATAACGAGATAAGGACGTTTTTCTGAAAGGCTCGAGGTTGAGGTGGCACCAACTGCGACTAAGATAATGATCGCAATGGGTATTTCAAAAGCAAACCCGAATGCGAAAAACATCTTTAGGACGAAGTCGAGGTACTGGCTGATGTCGGTCATAATAGCGACGTCTTCAGGCCCGGCTGATGTGAAGAATCCAAAGACGAGAGGAAACACAACAAAGTACGCGAAGGCCATGCCGAAGTAGAAAAGTATGATGCTGGACACGAGCAAAGGGATTGCGAGTTTGCGCTCTTTGTCAAAAAGAGCGGGTGATATAAATGCCCAAACCTGATACAAAATTACCGGCATGGCGATAAAAATAGAGGCAACGAACGTCAACTTGAATGGTGTTAGAAATGGCGATGCTACGCCCGTAGCGATCATTGTTGCGCCTTCAGGTAAAAGCGCTCTTAAAGGTTCTGAAAGCAAAAAATACAGGTCGTTCGCGAAATAATAGAGACTAAGAAAAATAACCATTACGGCGATGACGGCGCGTAACATACGGTCGCGAAGTTCAATCAAGTGTGCGATCAAAGGTTGTGCTTGATCTTTGTCGTCCGGGTTGACGGAGTCTTGCTCGCTCATGGGTTTACCTGTTCCGGATGGAAGCGATTGTTTCTGCTCAAGGTTATCGTCAGGCTCAAGACTATTCTACAGCGCAAGGCGACTCAGTCGCTCAAGACTTCTTAAGAGTATCTTCTTCGGCCGGTTCTGCTTGCTTGTCTCGTTTTGGCTGCTTGTTTGCTTCGGGTTCAAAGCTTGAAGAGGCTTCAGCCAAAGCGTGGCTGACAGTTTCGTGAATTTTGTTCGCATCATCATTAATATTAATGCTTTTGCCTTGCTCTTTTAACTGTTCGCGGAGTGTTTCAATTTCAAGTTGTCGATCAATTTCTTGGCTGAATGTACTGGCCATTCGCCGGGCTTTACCAACCCAGCGGCCAACCGTCTGCGCAGCTTTTGGAAGCCGTTCGGGGCCGAGAATAAGAAGAGCGAGAACCGCAACAATAATCAGCTCGAGAAAACCAATATCAAACATGTGCTACTACAGTCTTAAGTGCTAAACGTTTTGGTCTTTCTTTTCTTTATCTGTGCTGACTTTCTCAGCTTTAACATCAATCGTCTCGCCATCGGACTGCTCAATTGATTTTTTTTCTTCCTCATCTTTAACGGCTTTCTTGAAGCCTTTAACGGCACCACCAAGATCGCCACCGATGTTTCTGAGCTTTTTAGTGCCGAAGATGAGTGCGACGATCACCAATATAATTAGTAACTGGGTAGGGCTGATTCCCATTTTATGACTCCTTACTGCGTTGTGCTTTCTCTTCTAGACCAGACAAGTCGAAACGCCGCTTTAGCTCTTCAAGAATGTCCTCATGACGGATATTTAAATGCGACAACATGACCATTGTATGAAACCACAAATCAGCGGTCTCGTATATAAGCTCGTTCTTCGCGGCTCCGTGCTCAACATCTTTGGCGGCCAAAAGTGTCTCGGTGCATTCTTCGCCTACCTTTTCGAGGATCTTGTTTAGCCCTTTCTGATGAAGGCTGGCAACATAAGACTCCTCAGGGTCAGCCTTGCGGCGTTCTTCAAGGATCTCTTCTAATTGCTTTAAAATCTCAGACATTAAGTTCTCCAGAAAATCAGGATACGAATACTAACCAAGCGCCGGCGACAATGCAGATCATTCCCGCAATGGGCATATTTTGAAGTTGACTGACAAGCTCCGGTTGGCTGCTGAGTAAACCGCCGCCAATTAATAGCCCGCCCGCCAAGCGGCGTTTAACGTTGTGCTTACTCGGCTCAGACTTTACCGTTGGTGCCGGTGGATGTTCTAGCTTTCGAATACTGTCCATAGTCTCATAGATCAGTTTCGGAAGTTCAGGCGATTGCTGAACAATGTCAGGGATTTGTGAACGAATTCGTTTAAAAACGCCAGGAGGCGCCAGTCTGTCGCGCATCCATTTTTCAAGGAAGGGCTTTGCGGTGCTCCAAAGATCCAATTCTGGGTAGAGTTCGCGACCCAAGCCTTCTATGTTAATGAGCGTTTTCTGGAGCAAGACTAATTGTGGTTGGACCTCCATGTTGAAGCGTCGCGCAGTCTGGAATAGCCGTAATAAAAACTGACCGAAGGATATCTCGCTTAAAGGGCGCTCAAAAATCGGC
>NZ_LWFU01000436.1:0-3846 GCF_001635135.1 Oleiphilus sp. HI0080 | reverse complement strand
ACACTCACCTACAACGTCGCCGACTCTCAGAGCAACGCCGCGCCGACAGTCACTCGTGACGTGATCGTGGCTGACCGCACCGCTCCAGTAATTACACTGAATGGCGCCGCTACGGTACAACACGAGCAAGGCACGACCTACACGGATCTTGGCGCAGCAGCGACCGATGTTATTGATGGCTCCGTCACAGTGAATGTTGCCAACGCCGTGAACCAGAGTACCGCTGGTTCATACACCGTGACTTACAATGCAGTCGATGCCGCGGGCAACGCAGCAACGCCAGTCGTACGAACGGTTATCGTCAGCGATACAACGGCCCCAACCATAACAATCACCGGCGCAAGTCCTCAAACCCATGAGTTTGGAGCCGTGTTTGTTGATGAGGGGGCTACTGCATCGGACAACATTGACGGTGACATTTCATCACGCATTGGCGCCTCTGGTTCCGTAAACCCTAATGCTTTGGGCACCTACTTCATTAGCTACAATGTCACAGACCTTTCTGGAAATGCAGCAGCCACAGCGACGCGAACCGTTGAAGTCGTCGATACCGGCGCACCGGTAATTACAGTAAATGGTGCAAACCCTCTATATCACGAACTCAACACTCCGTTTACAGACCCTGGTGCATCGGCAACCGACGCGGTAGACCCTTCGGTGACGGTTATAACGAGCGGCGATACTGTTGATGCCAATACGGCAGGTACTTACACAATTCTCTACGATGCGCAGGACCAAGATCTTAACGACGCTAATCAACGTTCTCGTACAGTTATCGTTGGAGATTTCACAGCCCCCGTTATTTCGTTAAATGGCGATAGCACAATTACTCATGAACAACTAACGCCATACGTAGACTTGGGAGCAACAGCGACTGACAATATTGACGGCGATATGGGTAACGTGCCCTCAACGGGCAGCGTCGCCTCAAACACAGCGGGCACTTATCTGCTGAGTTATGACATCAGCGACGCCGCGGGCAATGACGCTGTAACGGTCGTTCGGACAGTTATCGTTGAAGATACTACACCTCCGTCTCTGTCGCTCTCTGGTCTCGCGACCGTAAACCACGAACAAGGCACGCCTTATGTGGACCCAGGCGCGACAGCATCAGATAACCTAGATGGTAACCTGACCTCAAACATCGTGGTTAGCAATCCAGTCAACAGCGGCCTTGCTGGCACATATACAGTGTCATACAACGTCACTGATGCGGCGGGAAATCCAGCCAGCACTCTGACTAGAACAGTCATCGTAGCGGACACTGCTGCACCGACCATCAATATTAACGGTGCAACATCTATCAATCATGAGCAAGGAACGGCTTATGTCGACGCAGGCGCGACGGCGAGCGATTTAGTTGACGGGAGCCTAACCTCTTCAATTTCTACCGTGAACAATGTAAACAGTGCGGCAGCGGGTTCTTACACTGTGACATATAACGTGAGTGACGCTGCTGGAAACGCTGCAAGCACTGCTACGCGCACCGTTGTGGTCGCGGATACGACCGCTCCGATAATTCTTAGAACCGGCCCAGCTACGGTAAATGTAGAACAAGGAACGAGCTACACAGACCAAGGAGCAACCGCAACAGACACCGTAGATGGCGTACTTACAGGGTCTATTGCAACTGTGAATCCAGTTAATGTAAATGTAGCCGGATCGTACAGCGTGACATACGATGTTTCAGACGCTGCGAACAATGCGGCAAGCCAAGTGACGAGGACCGTTATTGTTGCCGACACAACGCCTCCAGTCATTACCCTCGTTGGCGCACCGACGGTGAACATTGAACAAGGCGACACGTACAACGACGCTGGAGCCACTGCCTCTGATTCAGTTGATGGCCCATTAACCGGATCTATTTCGACTAATAATCCAGTCAACACGAATATTCCCGGAACCTATACGGTCACCTACAACGTCAGTGACGTCGCAGGCAACTTTGCAGCCCAAGTGACTAGAACTGTCATCGTTGCCGACACTACTCCACCGGCAATTAGTTTGATCGGTTCATCGACGGTCAATGTAGAACAAGGTACAAGCTACTCAGATGCTGGCGCAACCGCATCAGACAGCGTGGACGGAGTCATTACCGCCAATATAACTGTAAGCGGAGACACCGTAGATCCAGCTACAGCGGGCTCTTACGTGATTCGTTATGACGTTACTGACGCCGCAGGAAACGCGGCACCACAAGTGACGAGAACGATCATCGTTGCGGACACAACGCCGCCTCTCATCACCCTCGCGGGAAGCGCACTCGTAAACCACGAGCAAGGCACCGCTTATTCTGATTCAGGCGCAACTGCGAACGATACTGTTGACGGATCGGTTTCAATCACAGTAGGCGGAGACACTGTTAACAGTGCAGTTGCTGGCACGTACACCATAACCTTTGATGCCGTCGACGCAGCTGGCAACAATGCAACTCAAGTAACGCGTACGGTCATTGTTGCTGACACAATGGCTCCTTTAATCTCACTCACCGGGCTAGCGAACATCGACCTTGAGCGCGGAGACAGCTACGTGGAAGATGGCGCGACGGCGACGGACTCGGTAGACGGAGCAGTAGCAGTGAACATCGGTGGCGATACAGTTGATGGAAATACGCCGGGAACTTACACCGTGACATATAACGCTGTGGACGCAGCTGGAAACAATGCAACTCAAGTTACGCGGACTGTCTCAGTAGCTGACACAATTCCACCGAGCATCACCTTGACGGGCTTGGCGAATGTCACACATGAACAGGGCGCCGTTTACTCAGATGCAGGAGCCACCGCAAACGACAGTTATGATGGCAACCTCTCTGGCAGCATCATTGCCACTGGTGTCAATTTTGATGTAAACACTGCAGGCGTCTATATCATTGAATACAACGTTCAAGACAGCTCCGGCAATGCAGCGGCTCCTGTAACGCGAACGGTTACAGTTGAAGACAACACAGCCCCTGTCATCACACGTACTGGCTCGGCAACGGTTACAGTGGAGCGAGGCAACAGCTACACGGATGCAGGTGCAACGGCTACCGACAACATTGATGGCGATCTCACAGGAAGCGTTGTAACGACCGGTTCAGTCAACACGCTCGTCGCCGGTAACTACACCATTACCTACAACGTCAGCGATACATCTGGAAACGCGGGAACCCCTGTACAACGCACGGTAACCGTCGAAGATACCAGCATCCCAACAATCACTTTAGCGGGTTCAGCGAATGTGAATCATGAACAGGGAACAAGCTACACCGATGCGGGAGCAACGGCTCAAGATCTTCCTGGCGAGAATATAAGCGGAAGTATTGTGGTTTCGGGTTCTGTCGATAGCAATACAGCGGGCATTTATGTTCTTACTTTTAACGTGAGTGATATTGCCGGAAACGCTGCAAATTCTGTTACGCGTAGCGTCAACGTAGCCGACACGACAGCTCCTGTAATCACATTGAACGGAGCATCTACAATTAATGTAGAACAAGGCACCAGCTATACGGATGCGGGCGCATCGGCAACAGACCTTGTTGATGGTAGCGTGACAGTAACCGTTGGTGGCGACACTGTAGATCCGGCAACTGCGGGAACCTACATAATTACTTATGATGCGATCGATGCAGCGACCAATAGCGCCATTCAAGTTACGCGTACTGTTATCGTCGCTGACACCACGGTTCCTGTTATTACCTTAACAGGCGATACCAACATAGATATCGCACTTGGTGATCTGTTTGTTGATCCAGGATATAGCGCCAGCGATAACATCGATGGCGACCTAAGTTCAAGCGTCTCGCCTACAGGTAACGTAGACATCAACACGGAAGGCACCTACATACTTAGCTACGATGTGAGT
>NZ_LWFU01000435.1:0-7063 GCF_001635135.1 Oleiphilus sp. HI0080 | reverse complement strand
TTACCTTGGCAAAGCTCTCTTTGGAGTCGATACGAATTTTCTCGGTTTGAGGTTTGACCAAATCACGGATAGCGCGCACATGAAGCGGCAACTCTTGATAGATCACCTCCCCCATTTTACTATTTTTGATACGCTGCTCTAGCTTGGTCCACAAACGCATTAGAAACTGAACATCCGCCTCAAACTCGTCTTCGCCCGCACTCTCAGCCGCAGTTCGAATAATAAAGCCCGACCCTGCACTGTGCTTAGCGTGTTCTTCGACAGCATCTCCAGCGTTATCGGAGCTTGTCTTGGCCCTATCTGTAAAAAACTGCTCACGCTGAGTACATTCGGTCACGAGGTTACGAAGACGTTCTCTCTCTGCCTCATCCTCAATACGTTGCGAAATGCCGATATGATGCACCGAAGGCATGTAGACGAGATAACGGCTTGCAACCGAAAGCTGCGTTGTTAGTCGAGCGCCTTTGGTTCCAATTGGGTCTTTGATCACCTGAACGACAAGGGACTGCCCCTCGCGGAGCAACAACGCAATGTCCTGTTGTTGGTCGCCATTATCGGTAGCACCAACGATGTCTGAAACATGGATAAATGCAGCGCGCTCGAGACCAATCTCAACGAAGGCGGCTTCCATTCCTGGCAGCACGCGCACTACCTTGCCCTTGTAGATGTTACCGACAATCCCCAAACAGCTTGAACGCTCAATATAGACTTCTTGCAACATGCCGTTCTCTACGACCGCTACTCTCGTTTCGACAGGCGTTACATTTATCAGTAGTTCTTCGCTCAAAACATCTATTCCTTTTACTGCTCTGAATTATAAAGCCGATGCTACCCCGGCAGACTTTAATGCACTATGCACTTCCATTAGAGGCAGACCAACAACATTGCTATAGCTTCCTTCAATCCGCTCAACGAAAACTGCGCCTAAGCCCTGAATACCATACCCCCCAGCCTTATCCGCAGGCTCTTCAGTATCCCAATACGCCGCGAGCTCTTGCGCACTCAACTCTTTAAAGTGCACGTCGGTTTTGACTACGTCGAGATTTAACCTAGTGACCACGCCGTCACTCAACTCACCGAGTGCAAAGCTGCTTAAAACCGTATGAGAGCTACCCGACATCAAACCCATCATTCGCTGAAAATCAGGAAAGTCGACAGGCTTCGTAAGGATTTCACTACCCTTGATACATATTGTATCCCCAGCGAGCACGATTAGCCTTGCGTTACTCAGTGCCAAACCAGCAATTTCAGTCCGTCCCTTCAACTGATCCATCGCTGCGTCGAGTTTTTCTCGAGCCATGCGCTTTGCATATTCAACTGGCTGTTCATGCAAAGCCACACTTTCATCAATATCAACCGGTAGACGATGGGGCTGATAACCAAGCTGACTAAGCAAATCGAACCGTCTCGGTGATGCAGAAGCGAGTACTAGAACCGTGTTCATCGCGTCATATCCTCAATGCCATACTAGTTCGATCGTAAATCACAACCAGGATCGGCCAGAAGAAACCACTCACCATTGCTTGAACGATTAGTTGCCCTGGATCTTGTCCGCGACTTAAGAGAGAAGTAAAGGAGTTGGAAATTAGCAAGTGGATAAGCACGATAACAAACGCAACGAGAGACTGCTGAAGCAAAGGATAAAGCTTAAAACGTTTATGCATACCAACAGCGAGGTAGGCAACGATGCTCAGTGCCAACGCGTTTACGCCAAGATACACACCGCTAACAACATCTAGCAGCAATCCGATCAAAAAGCCGATTGCGATTCCAACGGAACCAGGAGAGCGCAGCGTCCAAAAGAAAACAGTGAGCACTAGCCATTCAGGCCGCAGTGTCGCCATCATTGTTGGGAGATGAATCAATTCCAACACTAACGAGATAATAAACGTGACCGTGATGGCAAAAATACTTGGCTGATAAATCATTGTTCCGCGCCTTCTGACTTGGTCTGGTCAACGATTGAATCACCCATCGAGGCCTTGAGCCCCTCATCTTTCTGCGGAAAAACAAGAAGCAAAAGGCGGCTTCGATTTAGGTTTGCCTGCGGTTCAATCTTCACCGTTGCAAATGATGCGCTTGGATTGTGTTGGACTTCGGTGACGGTTGCGACAGGATAGCCTGATGGAAAGCGGCCACCAAGACCGGAGCTTACTAACAAATCACCTACCTGAATATCCGCCGTATCCGGCACATTCACCAGCGTCATTTCCGACAAATTACCCAAGCCATAAGCGATGGCTCTAACACCGTTTCGGTTAACCTGCACCGGCACGGCGTGACGATCATCTGAGATTAATAAAACACGACTTTGGAAGTCGCTTACGTCAATGACCTGCCCCATCAAACCATATTCGTCGAGCACTGCTTGGCCGGCATAAACGCCATCCTGCAAACCCTTATTGATCATTATATAGTGTCGACTTGGGTCCGGACTTACGCTAACCAACTCGGTGATCACGACGCCATCATCCAATACCCGAGAAGCCTTAAGCAGCTCGCGCAAGCGATTCAGTTCCGCCGTTGTACTTGCCAGTTTTTGGGATTTGCGCTCAAGAACAAGCACTTTTGACTTCAAAGATTCGAGCTCATCTTCAAGCTCATTGCGGGAAGTGAAGAGAAAGCCAACTCCATTGACGAACTGAGTTGGGATATCACTCATCCACTGAAAGGGAGTAAGCAAGGTGCTTACTCCTCGACGAACCGGATCCAGTTGATCATATCGAACGTCGACTACCATAAGGGCAACGCTCAGAAAAACTGCAAGTATTAGCCGGTAGCCCAAATAAGGGCCTTGTACGAAAATAGTGCTAATCGCTCAGACCCTCGCTTGACTAAATTAGGCAACTTTGAATTGTCAACGCGTTATCCGTAACGCCTCAACAAGATAAAAGTTATTCCACCGCGAAGATGCCATCTGCACCTTTATCAATCAGCTCGAGCGCCTTGCCTCCACCGCGTGCAACACAAGTCAGCGGGTCCTCCGCGACAATAACGGGCAAACCAGTTTCTTCGCTGATCAAGCGATCCAGTCCGCGAAGCAATGAGCCACCACCAGTCAAAACAATGCCACGCTCGGCAATATCTGACGCCAACTCAGGCGGAGATTGCTCTAAAGCACCTTTCACAGCCTGCACGATTGCAGCGAGCGACTCTTGCAGTGCCTCTAGAATTTCCTCACTATTCAATTCGAAGCCTCGTGGAACACCCTCAGCAAGGTTTCGACCACGCACGTCGATAGCACGCACTTCCAACCCTTCGTAAGCACAGCCTATTTCCTGTTTAATGCGCTCTGCTGTCGCGTCGCCAATAAGGCTACCGTAATTACGACGAACGTAAGTCACGATATTTTCATCAAAACGGTCACCGCCGATTTTCACAGAGTCTGCATAAACAATCCCGTTTAGGGAGATGATCGCAATCTCGGTCGTACCGCCACCGATATCCACAACCATCGAACCGCTTGCCTCTTCAACAGGCAAGCCCGCGCCAATCGCTGCGGCCATAGGCTCCTCAATCAAGAATACCTCTCGCGCACCAGCACCAAGGGCCGATTCACGAATCGCCTTCTGTTCTACCTTGGTGGAACGGCTAGGAACACAGATCAATACCCGAGGACTTGGCGTGATAAAACTATTCTCGTGCACCTTATGGATGAAGTGCTGAAGCATCTTCTCTGTTACCACAAAATCCGCGATCACACCGTCCTTCAGAGGACGAATAGCTGTAATGTTGCCTGGCGTCCGACCAAGCATACGCTTGGCTTCCGCACCGACTGCTGCAACGCTTTTTTGAGCACCGGAGTTGCGAATCGCAACAACTGAAGGCTCATCGAGAACAATTCCGCGCTCGCGCACGTAAATAAGAGTATTCGCTGTTCCCAAGTCGATCGAAAGATCGCTTGAAAACATGCCGCGTAATTTCTTGAACATGGAAGGAAATCAACCTGAAGATTTATGAATATAATTATCAGGTAACTTTAACAATGGCGCAGGGTTTGGGCAAGAAACATTCTCAGTAAACGCGCTCACTTACATCAGTTTTTTAGGGCAATCCTCAAACTGCGCCGCAATAGAGTTCAATTTTCAACCAACTCTTTGAGAAAGGCTCAAACCAGTTAGCAATTCTCGGCGAATCGCCGCCGAAAATACCCACACAAATCTGCTTTTTGTTATGATGACGCCGCCTATAACGCTCTACTAAAGAAAAACTTGATCTCGCGCTACAACAACTTGCACGCCGAGACACGAACATTAAGGTTTATACCATGTCGATTACTCCCAATGACATCCAAAAAATCGCCCTGCTCTCGAGACTCAAAGTTGAAGACGAGAAAGTTGAAAAACTCAGTGGCGACGTCAACAACATTTTGGGCTTGGTGGATCAACTTCAACAAGCAGACACCAATGGCGTTGCACCGATGGCACACCCGTTAGATGCAGTACAAACCTTACGCACGGATCAAGTGACCGAAACAAATCAACGCGAAAAGTATCAAAGCGTCGCTCCGGCGACCGAAGACGGACTATTCCTCGTTCCCAAAGTGATTGAGTGAGCATCAACACATCACACTCCTCCATTGCCAGAACGAATAAAGAGTTAGCAACTATGTTTGAAAAATCGATAAAGGAGCTCGCGCAAGGACTCCGCAACAATGAATTCACTAGTGTCGAGCTTACCCAAGCTTACCTAGATCGTATTGAAAAGCTTGACGGTAAAATTAATAGCTATATCACCGTCGCAAAAGAGCAAGCGCTGGCCGATGCGGCAGAAGCCGATAAGAAGATCGCCAGTGGTGACCAGAACATCTGGACCGGCATTCCTTTCGCCCATAAAGATATTTTCTGCACCGACGGCACATTGACCACATGCGGGTCAAAAATGCTGCATAATTTTGTCCCCCCTTACAATGCGACCGTCGCTCAGAAACTGATCGATGCTGGCGCCATCTGTCTCGGCAAGACCAACATGGACGAGTTCGCGATGGGGTCGACCAACGAGAGCAGCTTCTACGGAAAGGTTCTCAACCCATGGAGCGATACAAAAGAGCTCGTCCCCGGAGGCTCTTCAGGCGGCTCTGCTGCTGCCGTCGCCGCTCGACTTGCTCCGGTTGCAACAGGCACAGACACCGGGGGATCGATCCGTCAGCCAGCAGCATTCTGCGGCCTGACAGGCTTAAAGCCGACCTACGGCAGAGTCTCGCGATATGGAATGATCGCCTTCGCCTCAAGCCTTGATCAAGGCGGACCTATGGCAAAAAGCGCTGAAGACTGCGCAGCCTTGTTACAAATTATGGCCGGACACGACGCGAAAGACTCAACCAGCATCGACCAGGACGTCCCTAACTATCTCGACGAGCTGACAGGCAATATTACCGGCCTAAAAATTGGCCTACCGAAAGAATACTTTAATGAGCATTTAAGCGACGATATCAACCAAGTTCTGCAAGAAGCCATCAAAGTTCTAAAAGAAAAAGGTGTTGAATTTAAAGAGATCAGCTTGCCAAACAGCAAACTTGGCGTGCCCGCTTATTACGTCATCGCACCGGCCGAGGCATCAGCAAATCTAAGTCGATTTGACGGCGTCCGTTATGGCTATCGCTGTGAAGATCCTAAGGATCTCATGGATATGTACCTCCGCAGTCGTTCAGAAGGTTTTGGTGAAGAAGTAAAGCGCCGCATCCTGGTCGGCACCTACGCACTTTCGGCAGGCTACTACGATGCTTACTATAACAAGGCAATGCAGGTACGCCGCCTAATCAAGAATGATTTTGAAAACGCATTCAAAGAGGTCGACTTCATCCTCGGGCCAACAACGCCATCCCCTGCCTTTGGATTTGACGAGAAAGGAGATGACCCCGTGCAAATGTATCTCGAAGATGTTTATACCATCACGGCAAATCTTGCAGGCATTCCTGCAATGTCATTACCTGTCGCTCCGGTTAACGGCTTGCCTTGCGGCCTTCAGTTGCTTGGTAATTACTTCGACGAAGCGCGCATGCTTAACCTTGCTTATGCATTCCAACAGGAAACGGAATGGCACAAGCTTCGTCCTGAAAACTCACTGACCGAGCTAAGCGCGTAACAAGCCAAGGAGACTACTATGCAATGGGAAACCGTCATCGGGCTTGAAGTACACGTTCAGCTCGCAACCAAATCAAAAATCTTTTCAGGCTCATCCACCGCATTTGGTGCCGAGCCAAACACACAGGCTAGCGCCGTAGATCTAGCCCTGCCTGGTACACTTCCTGTGCCGAATGAACAGGCCTTTCGATACGCCACCATGTTTGGCCTAGCGATTGATGCCGAGATATGCAAAAGAAGCGTTTTCGAGCGCAAAAACTATTTTTATCCTGATCTACCAAAGGGCTACCAGACAACGCAACTAGACGCGCCAATAGTGGGCCCAGGCGTGGTTGAGATTACATTAAAAGACGGCACGAAGAAGAATATCCGTATCCATCACGCACACCTTGAAGAAGATGCAGGCAAGTCACTACATGAAGACTATCATGGCATGTCGGGCATAGACCTTAATCGGGCCGGGACTCCGCTAATCGAGATTGTCAGCGAACCGGATATGCGCAATGCCGAAGAAGCAGTAGCACTTGCAAAGGCGCTGCACAGTATCGTCACATCACTCGGAATTTGCGATGGCGAAATGTCACAAGGCTCCATGCGCTTCGACGTCAACATCTCTGTTCGCCCCAAAGGCCAAGAAGAACTTGGCACCCGCACAGAAACCAAGAACCTCAATTCTTTCCGTTTTATGGAGCAAGCCATTGCGCTTGAAGTAGAGCGGCAAATTGACGTCTTGGAAGATGGCGGTGAAATCGTTCAGGAAACGCGACTTTATGATGGAGATAAGCACGTTGCGCGATCCATGCGAAGCAAGGAAGAAGCAAATGATTACCGCTACTTCCCTTGCCCTGACTTATTGCCTGTTGTACTCACTGATGACTATATCGAGGAAGTTCGCACGCAAATGCCAGAACTCCCAGCCGCGCGCAAAGAACGCTTTATGTCTGATTTCGGTCTAAATGAATACGATGCCGGCATGCTCT
>NZ_LWFU01000434.1:0-3383 GCF_001635135.1 Oleiphilus sp. HI0080 | reverse complement strand
TAAAATTAAAAAAGCTAAGCTTCGCGGTGTCGAGTCGTTCGGCATGTTATGTGCGGAGGCCGAGCTTGGTCTGGCAGAAAACTCAGATGGTCTGATGGAATTGCCAAATGATGCTCCTGTGGGCGAGTCTGTTTATGACTGGTTGAAACTTAATGATAGCACCATTGAGGTTGATCTTACTCCGAATCGGAGTGACTGCCTGTCCTTGGCCGGCTTGGCAAGAGAAGTAGCGGTGCTTTGTAAGTTAGATGTGTCTGAGCCAGAAGTGCAAAGCATTTCAGCGCAAGTTGAGGATACTTTTCCCGTTACTCTGAGTGGTTCGGAAGCCTGCCCTAAATACTTAGGGAGAGTCATTCGCGGTGTGAACCCAGAAGCAAAGACACCTCTATGGATGTCAGAAAAGTTGCGCCGAAGTGGGCTAAGAAGTATTGAGCCCGCGGTTGATGTGACCAATTACGTCCTTCTTGAGCTTGGACAGCCGATGCATGCCTTTGACCTAAACAAGCTTCAGGGCGGCATTGATGTTCGCTTCGCTAAAGAAGAAGAAACGTTGACGCTTCTTGATGGGCAGGACGTTACTTTGCGCAACGATACGCTGGTTATAGCAGATGCAGCAGGGCCATTGGCGATCGCAGGTATCATGGGTGGTCAAAATAGCGGTGTGACTAGCGAAACAAAGGATGTGTTCCTGGAGTGCGCATTTTTCTCCCCACTAGCCATTGCGGGTAAAGCTCGTTCATATGGTCTCCACACTGATTCATCGCATCGCTATGAGCGAGGTGTGGATTACACACTTCAGCAAAAGGCAATGGAGCGCGCGACGGCGCTTTTAATTGAGATCATGGGCGGGAAGCCTGGTCCGGTAGTTGAAACAGTAGACGAATCTCAGCTTCCCGTTGAGCGAACGGTTCGCTTGCGGGCAGCGAAGCTTGAGTCTCTTTTAGGAATAGCTATTCCCGCAGCTGAAGTGAAAGATATTTTGACGCGTCTAGGTCTCGTTTTGCTCGAAGAGAAGGGTGATGAGTGGCTGTTCTCTGTACCTCCTTATCGTTTTGATATTGCAATCGAGCCAGATTTGGTAGAAGAGGTTGGTCGTATCTATGGCTATAACAACTTGCCGAAAACAACGACGCAGGGCGGTCTGAGTCTGATTCCTGAGGATGAGGCGGTTCAACCCATGCATTTTGTGGAAGACCGGTTAGTCAGTTTGGGTTATCAAGAAGCAATTACTTATAGTTTTGTTGAAGAGGGTCTCCAAGCGAAGTTGGCGCCAAACGATAAGGCAATTCCTCTGGCCAATCCCATTTCTTCTGATATGGGTGTTATGCGCACCTCGCTTTGGACTGGACTGTTAAGTGCAGCGGAGTACAACCAGAAACGACAGCAAGCGCGGATCAAGCTGTTCGAAACGGGCCTTAAGTTTATTGATGTGGATGGCGGCATTAAACAGACGCGCATGTTGTCCGGCGTCGTTGTCGGAAACTCAGCCGAAGAGAATTGGTGTAATGAAAAGCGCCCAGTTGATTTTTATGATGTGAAGTCAGATTTGGAATCTTTGCTTTATTCGATCGACAAGGAAGTGCAGTTTGAAAAGGGGGAGAATCCAGGTTTGCATCCCGGTCAGTCAGCGCAGATTGTTAAGAACGGTGAAATCCTCGGTTATTTCGGTAAATTACATCCGAAATTGCAAAAAACCTTTGATTTGAATGGCTCGGTCTTCTTATTTGAACTACGCTTAGAAGAGTTAGTAAAAGGGCAAGTGCCTAATTTTACAGAAGTTTCGAAGTACCCTGGTGTTAGACGAGACTTGGCGATTCTAATAAACAGCGAAGCGTCCTATCAGGATATTAAAGCGGTTGTTCGAGAGAATGCTGGTGAAAGCTTAGTCGGGCTCAAGGTTTTTGATGTTTATGTTGGAGACAACTTAGGCGATGGACTCAAGAGCATTGCGCTTGGTTTGAATTGGCAGCGTGCCGACCGAACTCTCAATGATGAAGAGGTCACAGAGGCCTTCGATTCGATTGTGGCAGCGCTTTCGAAGAGGTTTGACGCAAAAATAAGGAGTTAGAGCATGGGTGCTTTGACAAAGGCAGATATGGCCGAATGCTTGTACGAGGAAGTCGGTCTAAACAAGCGTGAATCTAAAGAAATGGTGGAAGCTTTTTTCGAAGAGATTTGTGACGCTCTGGCGCACAATGAACAAGTGAAGCTTTCCGGTTTTGGTAACTTTGATTTACGTGATAAAAAACAAAGACCCGGACGAAATCCCAAAACGGGAGAAGAGATTCCAATTTCTGCTCGACGTGTGGTAACGTTCAGACCTGGTCAAAAATTGAAAGCGAAAGTAGAAGAATATGCTGGAACCCAGTCATAATCACGAATTACCGGTTATTCCCGGGAAGCGTTATTTTACGATCGGTGAAGTAAGCGAACTATGTGGCGTTAAGGCACACGTTCTGCGTTACTGGGAGCAGGAATTCCCTCAGTTATCGCCTGTCAAACGTCGCGGAAATCGTCGTTATTATCAACGTCAGGATGTATTGACGATTCGTCAGATACGCAGTCTTCTCTATGATGAAGGCTACACGATTGGTGGCGCGAAACAGAAGCTGGCTAACGAAGGCGAAGAGGATGGTAACGTTCAATCCGCTCAGCTAGTGAAGCAAATGATCGCTGAGTTGGAAGAAGTGCTCGACGTTTTAAACTCCTAAGTCCCTTCCTGATTCGAAGAAAGCACGTTCGCTCGTTGAGAGCAGCGTGCTTTTTTTATTTCTGCAGTTTATTTATTAACATCTCTACGCTATGATTCTCGCCGTTCCAACAAACGTTCGTTTGTGGTTTTCGGGATGTAGCGCAGCCTGGTAGCGCACCTGCATGGGGTGTAGGTGGTCGGAGGTTCAAATCCTCTCATCCCGACCAATTCTCTTCTTTTTATGGCAGCCAGATGGAGTTGTTAGTTCGGCTTTTAGAAATCGTTGGGCCCGTTTTCCTGATTGTGTTCATTGGCTTCTTATATGCCCGGAAAAGAAGCCCGGAGCTAAGTCATGCAAATGCCATTAATATCGAGTTATTTACGCCGTTTCTTATTTTTTCTGTTCTCTCACAAGGGGATTTTGAATTAGCTGAGTATGGGGCTCTCGCAGTCGCTGCAAGTATTGTTGTCCTTCTTCCCGGATTTTTGTCTCTTCCAGTTGCTCGCGCTTTAGGGCTGAACTGGAAAACCTTTGTTCCACCGATGATGTTTCGCAACTCTGGCAATCTTGGTCTACCGCTTTTGCTGTTTGCTTTTGGCGAAGAGGCGTTACCTGCTGCCGTGATATTGTTTATCGTCGAAAATACATTGCATTTTTCAGTCGGCATGCGGATGTTGAAGCCTGGCAGCA
>NZ_LWFU01000433.1:0-5234 GCF_001635135.1 Oleiphilus sp. HI0080 | reverse complement strand
ATCAATGAAGAGCATCTTATCGCTAATCGCTTCATATACGACAAAATCGGCAGCGTCAGAGCTTACATCCAGTTCCTTTAAGTACTCTTTCGCAGAAAGATCATAACGAACAACGGAGTCCCAATCACCGTTAAATAATGCCAACTGCTGAGTTCCACTATCAATTGATGCAAGCTTAGCTCCCTGATCTTGCTCACTCATCCATGTCGAGAAACACTGATGTCGATCAACTCTATCAAAGCCCTGTGATTGAGTTACACAACCGGGGTCTAGAGGGTAATAATCAACATCGTCATCTGCGCCGTCAAAATCACTATCGGTAAGCGTTGGGTATGAAACAAATTGCACGTCAAAACAATACGCTTTACCCGCGCTCTCTATACCTGTTTCATTCGCCAAACAATCGTTGAGAGATACGACAACTCTTGGATTCGAAGCCGCGTTTGCCGCTACCGCATCAACGAACACTGTAGAGAGTTCCGCACCATCTTTAATCCCATCAGAATCCGAATCTTGATTATTCGGTTCAGTTAACAGAATGTTGAGCTCAACACCGTCCAACAATCCATCCGAACCTGCTACACCAAGATTCAAATCAGAGTTTGGGTTCACTGAGCTAGCTTCGGTAAGTTCAGCCTCTTGGAGATTTGACGCGTAATCCTGGTCATAATCTTCTAAACCATCAGAAATCAGGTCATTATCCGAATCCGCAGACAGAGGGTTAGTGAAAGTAAACCGAGCCTCAGCCTTTAAGGTTTCAAACGACATATCATCCGAAAGATCTACAGGAACATCCAGCAAGGTTTGAAGATCAACACCCGCAGCATGGGCCTCAATAACACCGAGCTCCTCAAGATCAGGCAAACCATCAGCATCACCATCTTCTAATAAAGGGTCTGACAATCGCCAAATATACAGTGACGATAGCTCGGGAATATCCAAGTTAAAGGAGCTAATTACTGAGCGATATGGTTCTAGTTCAAAGTCAACTCTCTGCGCGGCAACCCACCCTATGTCCGAAGCACGCGTATTAAGCGAAGCATCACCAATGTCATTGTTATCTAAGTCGGTTCCAAAACGAAGTATGTCGCCCGCACTATCGAAACCAAATACCCAGATCTCATCACCATCAGAGATGGTGTCGCCATCCGTATCCATGACCAATGGATCAGTTCCAATCAACACTTCGACAAAATCAAAAATACCATCAAGATCACCATCAATGGCTAATGGGAATGGATCCATGCTATCTATCAAAAAGTCTTCGTCCGTATCAGGCATGCGTGGATCAATAAGCCTAATAACCTCTTCTCCATCTTCTAAACCATCGCCATCCGTATCTACTTCTCTAGGAAAAGTTCCAGCTATGCGCTCGTCACCATCATTTAGCTGATCACCATCGGTATCCGCATTTGCAGGATCACTAGTACAAATATTGACCGTAACGTTATCAAGAGCAAGACAAGTGACGCCTTGAACCTCTTCGCCGTCACTCAAACCATCTTGATCTGAATCTCTAATCCAAGGATTTGTCTCAAATAGAAGCTCTTGATCATTAGTCAATCCGTCTCCATCAGAATCCTCGAATAGATCAGAGATCGCGTTAGAACTTAAAACAAATTCGTAGCCATTAACGAACACCACATCACCGTTCTCATCAAGCAAATCGCCATTAGTGTCGACAGAGCCATTCAACGATATGTTTTCCAAATCATAGAGCCACGCTCTAGTCTTAACTCCATCCACGGTTGCGAAAGAAGAAACAAGTACGCCACTATTATTGACAAGCCCTCCCGTATTTGTCTCTCTTGGGTCAGTAAAGAGCGTTTCAAGCTCATCGATATTTGTGACGCCATCACCATCGAGGTCTTCTAAAGAATCAGAGATATTATTTTGATCCGTATCCAAGGACTTGGGGTCTGTTTGAGTCAAATAAAACTCAAAGCCGTCCCTTAGACCATCTCCATCGGTATCAGGATTGTCAGCTCTAGTTAGTAAACCAACTAGAGGATCTAACTCTTGCTTGTCACTCAACAAATCGTTGTCTGTGTCCGGCCAACCGGCATTAGTGCTCGCATTGAGTTCTTCAAGATCATTCAAGCCATCGTCGTCCGTATGGCATTTGAGGGCACTCATTCGAGTATTAGGTGGATTCGAAACATCAAAGCCATAGTTAACCAAGGTATCAGGATCATAAAGATACTCATATTCGTACTCCTCAAGATCAGACACACCATCGCCATCCGTATCCGTGCTTAACGGGTTCGAATAGAAAATACGCGGATCGCCACTAACGTTGAACTCGAGATCGTCCGTTAACCCATCACCATCCGTATCCGTCTGATCACCTCGAGTCCTAATTAAGCCCATCGGCACGCTATTGTTTGCGCAATCAACGACATCAACGTTCGGATTGTTACCTTGCCGCTCTCCAAAATCACTGAGGCCATCACCGTCCGTGTCTGTTTCGTCGGGATTTGTGGTGTAATAAGGTTGGTCTGCAACAAACGTCGGTCGAACCTCCTCGAAATCGCTCAACCCATCACCATCGGTGTCGCTTAGGTTTCTATCCGCGCCGAACAACGCTTCTTCCCAATCAAAGAGCCCATCTCCATCGGAATCAATAATGGAAGATTTTCCGTCTACGGCGTCTTTTGGATCAAGAAAAGCGGTATCGTTTTCCACTAGGTCTGACAGGCCGTCGCCATCCGTATCAACAAGCAAGGGGTTCGACAGATAATCCGCGATGTTGCGGTTGGCAGCACCATCAATTTCGACAAAATCCGTCAAACCATCGCCATCTGAATCCGCTGAATAAGGATCCGTTCCATGGACTTCTTCTTGCGCATTCGTTAACCCATCTCCATCAAAGTCTGACGAGCCATCGTTGTCTTGAACATCTAGCACTCCATCTAGGTTGACATCCTTACTGATGGCGGTATTGGGATCAGTACCGAGCACAAACAACTCAAAGTAGTCGTTCACCCCATCACCATCTTTATCAGCATCAAATATATCCGTGCCATAAAGATTCAACTCTTCCAAATTCGTCAACCCATCTGAATCACAATCTTCATTACCGTCGGATACATCATTAGGATCCGAGTCGCTATTGAATTCATCTGGATCGAGCGGGCAGGATCCGGGGTTAACACTGCCAAATTCCAATTCTTGTTGATCGGTCAAACCATCGTTATCCGAATCTACCTTGTAACCAGCAAGCGCTGAGCTAAGTTCATCCGCTTCTCGACCATCGCTAAGGCCATCACTGTCGCTATCAACAAGGTAGTTACTGATATCACGGTATGCATCAAAGCTGTCTAACACGCTTTGCCCACCCAACATTGTATTTGCATCGCCCGCATTGGCATCATCAAAACCGGCATATTCCTCATACCACCCAGGAATATTGTCGCTATCACTGTCTCCGACCTGGAAGCGCGAAAATTTTATGTAGCCTGTGGATGGTGAACTTGGATCATCATATGCGCTTAATAACGCTGCATCTTCTTGTGCGGCAATAAGAACAATCGGGTTCTGTACAAATCCATCTCGCGTGTAAGACCAATAATCGTTCGGTGCGTTCGGGTCAGGAATAAACTTTATGACTAATTGCTGTTGGCGATTAGTGGTAACTGTTTGCAGATCCGTACTGCCTACTTGAAGCGCCTGAGTGAACTTAAGCTCACTCTCTGCATTAGCTGCTAGGAATTGCGATGTAGCAGGCAGATAGATGTGACCAGACCCAAAACGGATTCTTTTATTGCTAAGAGAGTTATCCACAAGTAATGGGCCATCTAAATCTAACCCATCTGGATTGAGATTTTGTGGGGATACTTGACTCGAAGCTGACGATGGATTGCGGAATTCATAAGCAGAAAAAACAATTGGATCTTCTAAAACCCACAGCTTGCTCTTTACTGCCGGATCATCCCAAACACCATTTGAAATTGAAACGGTACCGACTAACGACGACTCAAGAGAATAGCTCGTCTTATTAAAGAAATGCTGAGTGTATGTTCCGCCAATATCGTTGCTTTCTACAATCAGGTAAGAACCCTGATCTAGAACAGCGGTTACTGGTTCGCCAGAAGGTAAAGTGAACGCATTAACGAACGCAGGCGTCGCTCCTGATAGATCGTACTCTCGAACCAAACCATCATCAAAGCCAACATAAAGCGTATTATCGGAGCCCGGTTCCGCACCGAACGCCATGCTAGTCACGATACCGTTCAATAAGGTATTGGGAATGGGCTCTAGGTAGTCCCCGCTTGTTCCATCCATTAGATAAACGAGCGATAACTCTGAGTCGGAGAGCGCCACCTTAGATGACGATGAATTCTCACTTGATGCAACGATGCCAGGACGTTTACTAAACAACCAGCTCGCGTAGCATGTGCCTTCGGGTATTGGCGAATACCCTTCCCGATATCGATAGTCGGCTAAGTCACCCAAATCAAGCCGATTAACCGGCGCGTCGGTTAGCTCAGCACCGTCTAAAACACCATCGGTGTTAGTATCATCCGAACGAGGGTCGTAGTTATTGTGAACCTCAAATCCATCGCTCAATCCATCCCCATCAAAGTCAGTACTATTGCCTTGACCGCTTCTAGCCTCTGTCTTAGTTATTTGCACCTCTACTGCATCAGAAAGGCCATCACCATCGCTATCAGGATCAGTTGGGTCTGTACCTAAGACGTTCTGTTCATAACCATCTTCCAAGCCATCTTGGTCTGTGTCAGCAACATTTGGATTCGTATTTAGCGCATACTCGTCCGCATCGAGAATACCATCTCTATCAAGATCTCTCTTTGACAGATCCGCATCGTTGAAATCGACAAAATCGTTTTCATCTGTTGGATCAGACCCTCGAAGTCGAATCTCATAATAATCACTATTACCATCATTATCAGAATCTGCTGCAAACAGGCTTAATCCTGAGAACGTTGTCGCTCGAAGCTTGGACTCTTCCAAATCCGTCAAACCATCCAGGTCACTATCGGCACTTCGCATATAAGACTTGATAGACGTATTTACCAGATCAAGTTCTTCCAAATTTGCTAGGCCATCTCGGTCAAAATCGTCCGGTATGCCTTGCCCTACTGCGCTGCAAGCAGGATCAAATATAAAATAATCTTCAGAGTTTCGAACTCCGTCACCATCAAAGTCTTCATCTGACTCGGCACCGAAACCATAGCCCAAAACAACTGGTTGCTCAGCGGGAAGCCTGTTAG
>NZ_LWFU01000432.1:0-4696 GCF_001635135.1 Oleiphilus sp. HI0080 | reverse complement strand
TCAAAATGCAAACTCTACCTGGCTTATCGGGCACCCTCTGAAACAAGATTTAGAAAATTGCCTTCAGCGAGAAATTAAAATCGCCAATGATGCAGATTGCTTTACGCTCAGCGAAGCCTGCGACGGTGCGGCATCGAAGAGCCAGAGTGTATTTGGCGTGATAATAGGAACCGGCGTTGGAGGGGGCATCTGCATTAACCAAAAGCCAATACTTGGGCCGAATGCCATAACAGGCGAATGGGGGCACAACCCCATGCCCTCCAGCCACCGCGCTCTGCACAATCCTCCTTGTTACTGTGGGCGACAGCACTGTATAGAAACCTACTTGTGCGGTCCGGCATTCGTCCGTTTCTTTAACACCTCTAACAACACCCAATTCAAAAGGGTTGAAGAAATTATAAACCACCACGACTTAGACCAAAGAATCAAAGCGGAGGAATACTACACGGAGCATTTTGCGGCCGCCCTAGCAACCGTCATCAACGTCTTGGACCCGGAATGTATCGTTTTAGGTGGCGGCTTAAGCAACATGTCATTTCTATACAAAAACCTGAAGAAAGCCCTTTTTCCACATGTTTTCTCTGGCACCCTACGAACCAAAATAGTTCCCGCTAAACATGGTGATTCTAGCGGTGTTCGTGGTGCAGCCTGGCTGGGTAGAAATCTAGGTTAAATAGATGCTTTAAAACGGTCCCAGTCAAAAGACGGACCTGGGTCGGTTTTCCGCTCGGGCGCTATGTCGCAGTGTCCGACGATGCTGTCTGTATTTATCTTTGGATAGGCCTTGATAATTGCACCTGCAAGTTCTTTTAGAGCGTCGTACTGAGCCGATGTATAAGCTTCGAAATCCTGTCCTTCCAACTCAATCCCAATAGAATAATCATTACAATTTTCTCGCCCACAAAAATTCGAAGCGCCAGCGTGCCAAGCGCGATCAAGACACGAAACAAACTGAGTAATCTTGCCTTCTCGCGCTATAAGAAAGTGAGCAGAGACTTGCAAGTCTTGAATTTGCTCAAAATATGGATCTTGAGCAGAATCCAGTTTATTCAGGAAAAACGCCTCGATATAGCCTCCACCATAGCGGCCAGGAGGAAGGCTAATATTGTGTATAACAAGAAGACTGGGAGGCTCGGCCTCTGGACGTTGGTTGTAGTTCGGCGAAGGACAGCGAATTGCTGAATCCAACCAACCTTCAACGATATTCATAATGTTCTCAAAGACTAAAAAAATCGTCTGCTAGCATACCTTATGAACGTAGATTAGTAATAATCGATTCAAGCGCCCTATCAAAAAGTAAGCCGTCATTCAGCACCTGCAGCTCACCTGAACGGAGGTCCTCGGCCAACGCCATTCGATTTTTCTCCACAACTTTCACACCCGCTCGATTGACAAAAATATGCTTGCCTGTTGAACGAATCACGGCGGCCAACTTACAGCGCTCATTGGAATTTTTGGAACCAAACTCAAACCAACACCCAACCACAAATCGATCAACTTGCTGAACGAACGGACTATCTTCGGCTAGTTCTGAGCCTTCCGATTCGTTTGACTCTTCAACCAAAACGATATTTTCCTGCTTTTTGGGTAGTTTTTCGTTTTGACTCTCAATACCCGCGTGTTTCTCATCGGCTTGTTCACATGCCTCTTGCAACTGTTTGAAATCTTCTTCCAATTCTAAGGTGGACCGAACAAGATCACTCACCTCATCATTTTGAGCAGAAACACTCTCATCAATCCCGACACGCGCGCGATCTTTGTAAGAATCAAGATGCTCTGCGGTTTCTTGCAAATCAACTTGCTGCTGAAGCGCTTGCAAAGAAAGCACGTGCTGATCTTCTAACTTGTCGAGCAATCGTTTCGCCAACGTTTCATCCAGCGCCACGTCTTGAAATCCAGCCCGCACTTTGGCTACCAAATTAGGAATCAGCTGCAATAATTTTGCACGTGCCTCTGGCTCCTTGGGATCTGGGCAAAGCGACCAAACAAGCTGAGTCACAACGTCTACCGCCTCATGCCACGCTTGACTGTCTGCGCCTTCGCGCAAATATTTAAACACTAATACATTGCTCCAGGCGTCTTTC
Organism: Oleiphilus sp. HI0080; assembly: GCF_001635135.1. NCBI lineage: Bacteria > Pseudomonadati > Pseudomonadota > Gammaproteobacteria > Oceanospirillales > Oleiphilaceae > Oleiphilus > Oleiphilus sp. HI0080. Next base: position 2,612 of record NZ_LWFU01000432.1, on the reverse strand, counting down.
AATAACTCCATTCCCAGATCAGGAACAGCGCGCCCGTCAATCGCTTTGTTAATAACCTCCTGCGTTGCCAGACGCGCTTCAACGGCTGCCGCTTTGCCTTTCTCGGAGTCTCTTGTACGCTGTTCAACCAGCAACCCCCTGCGGCGCTCAACATCAACAAATTGATTGAAGTCTTCTAGTAGCTCCTGAAACATTGTTACGTTATCGTCAAAACCGTCTGTTACTTGCTCGACAATACTCTCGAGCTTTTCCTTGTAACGATCTCTTCGACCACTTCTTGGCGAAGTCCAGCCAATCGCAGACGATGCAATCTCGTTGAGTAGTTTACGTGCGGGGTGTCCACCCTTACTGAAGAAGGTTTTATCGATCAGTGCTACTTTGAGAAGTGGTATTTGCAAGCGAGAGATTATTGCCTTCATCTCAGCCTGAAGCTGCCTGTCCTCAAGAATGAACTCAAACAACATCGAAATCAGGTTGATAACATCAGCATCGACATCATTACACACCTTGCCTTGCTCTGAACCACCTAAACGCGCCGCGAGCAATGCCTGAAAATCGATAGACTGATTTGGCGTAATGAAGTTAGCAACGGCTTCATGGCCATTACTCTGAAACAATGACAGCGTATTTAAAATATCTTGATGAGGTATGACTTTAAGATTCGGCATACCCGCTGCGGACGTTGCGCCATTTGTCATTGGCTGCCCTTGCGGGTGGAGCAGTTGACGAAGCACGTTCAAATCAAAGCCAACGCCATCGCTCTCATTGCGCGCACCATTCGGCGAAACATCTTGTTCAGGTTGCTGAGACTTGTCCGCAGAACCGGATTGCGCACTCTTTGAAACCTTATGGGTAGGTTTATAGTCTGGCATTATCCCCGCTGAGGCTAATAGCTTATTAAACTCTTCATATACATTAGGCATTTCTGCGAGCACATAGCGTTCGAACAACTTAAAAACAATCAGCTTGGCCTTGATATCGGCCTCAAGATTCATACAACCTTCGACAAAGCCTCGGCATAGTATTTCAGGTGAAACTGGAACCTCTTCATCACCTATCTCCTTCGCTTTTAGCATATGACAAACGCGAACCCTGAATGCTTTGAGGGGTTCCGCCGCTTCCGCCGCTAACCGCTGAACCATGCCTTCTACAGCAACGTCGAACTCAAGATCTTCCTCTGCAACCAAGCTTAAGGTATCTAAATCCTCCGCTTCAGTTTTTTTACTCGAACCTTTGATACCTGAACTCGTATCGGAAAAGGAGCGTAAGGCCGGGCCCAGTGTTGAAATCAATATCGACTTTTTCTGCAGTCTAAGCTCACGCATCGCCTCAAAATAAGTCGCTTGGTCAGCACCGGACTTATCAACCATTGCGAATAAAGCGTCATCAGCATTGTTAAATAAGTCGATCATGAGAGCGCGAATACGCTCTTTAGCGTGATCGCGGAGTTTCGTAAACTCCGCAGGCAATGGGCGAGAAGCTTGTCCTTGCGGTGCCTTTACTCCATGTATTCCAATCACTTTTGCGGTGGCCATATCTTTTCCAAGAAGGTTATTTGACGAATAGTATACGTGCTTAGCATCAAAATGAGCGTCAATTTTTGAGCTGTTTTATAAGTATATGGCGTCATTTTATTATCGCGTGTCACATTTTGTTGCAAAGCGAATTGGTTCACACAAAGAGAGCCGTAAAGCCGCAGCGAGAGTCGTATGGCTTTCGCGACAAGCCTAGATTTAGGGGAAGTTTAGCCCGAGATTGAAATAAGCCTAATCCTTCGCGTGAATATTGTTCACTAATTGTTCGCACCAAAGCACATATGATTGGCCAGAGGCACCACAAAAAGACCGCCCTCCGTTTCTATTACGCACACTCTATTCACTTTCACTCTATAGCCAATATCATCACCTTCCTCACTTTGAAACCAAGATAGACAGCTGGCGCACGGTGATACTAGCCCGTCCTCATCGCAACCTGCCTAAGAGCATAACTGTAACGACATAGTCACCAACATGAGACTTTTACTTCTTTATCAGGGTGCCATCAAAGTCACATACAGGCTTATTAAAGACGTAGAATTATTCGCTAAAGCCCTTATAATGCGCGGTCTTCACATCATTCCTGAGTACAAAGATGATCGACAACGCAACACTGACTAAAGCCATCAAGAATAATGTTGAGCTTGCCCTGTCTGAAGACATCGGTAACGGCGATATTACCGCTCAGCTTATTCCAGCGTCACAACAGGCAAGCGCGAAAGTAATTACGCGCGAGAATATGGTGCTCTGCGGTGTCGATTGGGCGAATGCAGTATTTCAATCTGTTGATCAATCAATGCAAGTGCAATGGCACAAAGCTGAGGGTGACCTCGTCGAGAAAGATGAGTGTTTCTTGAGCCTAAGCGGCAATGCCAGAAGTATTCTTACTGCCGAGCGCTGCGCTTTGAACTTTATTCAAACACTCTCAGGAACTGCAACCCTAGCGAAACATTACGCAGAGATCGTAGAGCACACCCAAGTAAAACTCCTGGATACAAGAAAAACCCTTCCTGGGCTGCGTGTCGCGCAGAAATATGCCGTGTCTGTGGGCGGTTGCCACAATCATCGAATGGGCCT
>NZ_LWFU01000431.1:0-7182 GCF_001635135.1 Oleiphilus sp. HI0080 | reverse complement strand
TGGATGGCGGAAATAACTTCGCATGGGAACAAGTAGAACTTCCGGGTACAAAGTGTAGCGATGGATCGCAATACAAATTCTGGGTTTATGACAACCCGAACTCTGACAATCTCGTCATTTCTTATGAAGGTGGCGGCGCCTGTTGGGATTATGAAAGCTGCTCAGGTGCTTTAGGCTTGCTGGGCGCGTCCAATCCAAATGGACTCGCTGATGGATATATCTACGAGAATCAGGGCAAGTTTGTGTCACCCATCATGAACGGTAATGATCCGGGTCTGCCGTTCCGTAGCAAAGAAAATCTGGCAACAAACGGCTGGGACGCCGCTTATATGCCTTATTGCACAGGTGATGTGCATGTGGGCAATAACGTTCAGGTTTATGCTGATCCATCGGGTGCTAATCCTCCGATTACCTATCATCATAACGGCTTTGCGAACTCAACCGCCGCGCTTGATTTCCTCGACCAGCGCCTTGGTACGTTGAACAAAGTCATGATTACCGGCTTTAGTGCGGGCGGCGTTGCTTCGTCTGCTCTTTACCATGAAGTGCGTCAGCGTCTGGACTTCACCAAAGGCTACATGCTGAATGACTCGGGTCCGTTATTCCCAGCGCCAGATGGCAGTTACAACTCTAAGCAGCTGCACGAGACCATTAAGGCTGCTTGGGACTTGGATAGCGTTTTGGTGAACATGCCCGCCTCCTTCGATGCAAGTGACATGGGTACAGCCAACACGGCGGCTGCGGATTTATATCCTCAGGATTCATTTGCTTACACGGGCTTTAGCACCGACTACAACTTCTCGCGTTTCTCTTATGAGCGCTTTTTCCCGAATATGGATCAAAACTCGATTCTCAATAAGTGGCGTGAAGATCAGGCGAACCTCGTTTCTTTGATGAACTCGCGGCCTAATTTTGGCTACATCATCCCTTGGAATCGGCCAATCAATGACAGCCACTGCTCAACCATCGTGACGTTTTTGGGAAGTCATGCCTGTCCAAGTATTCGTAAGAAACGTTGGTATGAATGGCCCATCGGTCAAACTTGGAAGTGTCCGGGCACGATGTATGGCATGGCTGCATTCCTGGATGCGTTCGTTGCGGGTGCGACCTGGCGCTTGATCGAACCCTACAATGCCTACAATCAGGAAGATCCGGGTTGCGGCATCTACTGTCCGTTAATTAACGATGCGATCTAGCATCTATTTCGTTTCTTTCTAAGTAACGCGCCCTTTCCTGTGCAATGCAGGGGAGGGCGTCCACTAAGTAGATCGATAAGTAAACCGTATATATCTAGGTGATGAGATGAAAATAAATAGAAAAGTGACCTTTCTAGCCAGCGCGTTTATCGCTTCTGCAACATTTGTTTTGATGGAGCAGTTTCAGGAGAAAGACCCAAGCTTTTTGCCAGTGACTGAGTTGGCGCCGGAGCATGGTCAAGTTGACGATCAGGTTGCGCATGTTTCGGGGCTTAAAGGCGATTATCCGAAATTCCTCACGACAGAGGACGTGCTAAAAGGCGAGGTTGAACTGCCCGAGCAAGAAGTAGACCCAGCAAACGCCTACGACGCGAAAGCCGAAGCGTGGGCAAAGGTTGATCTTGATGAAATACGCGATGCCATTCCCAACAACTTGTTCTGGATGATGTCTGCTCCAACGACCGATGAAACGGTGCTTGCGGAACGAGAAGCCAAGCGTGAAGCTTTGAAAGTAATTGAGACCAAAATGATGGCGCGTCGTGCTACCGAGCAAGAGATTCGCGACTACTACAGCTATCAAACCAAGCTGTCGGAGGATTATGTGATTGCGCTGACCGAGATTATCAATCGATACGGGCATGTCATCCCGGATGAAGATTACTCGGGCCAGGCTCTAGCGCGCACTCTGCACCTGTCGAAGTTACAAGAAATGCCATCGAAATTAACGCAAGCGCTGGAGCAGCGGCAACAGTTTTTAAGCGAAAGAGCTGAATGGATGGCCGATAAGGATGCCTATCGAGCAAAACTTGAGGCACAAGCGGCAGAGGCGAATCGGGCGCTCGGAAAAATTTAATGAAGATCGCTCGTACCATTCTCGACAGCAGCTACAATTAAGGTAACTTATATGGGTCACTAACCTAGCTAGAATAAAAATAAGCAGAACAATTGAGTATGAGTTGTTAACGCAGGTATGAAATGAACAGTCGCTTGTTCACGGTAGTGAGTGCACTTGCATCCGGTGCGCTCTATGCCTTCGCGAATGTCGGTTTTGGCTACTGGCCGTTGGCGTTTGTCTGCTTCGTACCGCTGATTCTTTCCATTGAGCGCTCTCAGCGAATTCGCACAGCGGCAGGGCTAGGCTTTGCTTGTGGTGTGATGATCTATTTGGTTGGCTATTCTTGGCTTCTTGCCTTGACCGACGGGTTTGTCAGCGGAGGAGTGGCAGCCAGTATGGGGCTTTGGAGTGGCTATGGTGTCTTCCTTGCTCTGCATTTTATGGCCTTTGGGGTTTTTTACGCCATCCTACGCAAAATCGGAGTGGTGATTCCTCTGGCCGCGATGTTCGCGATACTCGCTGTTGAAAGCTTGCAGCTCAATTTGTTTCCCTTCTATTTGGGCGCTTCGCTCATTCATTCGTTATATTTTCCGCAGGCTGCGGAAGTTGGCGGGGTTTATCTACTCACGGCGATCGCGATGTTAACCAATGCCTCTTTGGCGGCTGCGCTGTTAAGCTTTCAAAAATTGCGTATGCGCTCAGGAAGCTATTTGGTTCTAGCCGCCTTAGCGATTAGTTTTCTCCACTATTACGGTGTGCATCACATCATCACGAGCCAGCCCAAAGTAGGAGAGCGCCTCGCGCATTCCAGCGCGTTCGTCATTGGAATGGTGCAAAGTGATCTTTACGGCATATCCCAAGACGAGCAGAGAGCCAAATCCCATGCACATCATCTTGATCTGAGTCGCCGTCTTTTGGAGCAGGGCCCCGTTGATCTAATAGTTTGGCCTGAAGCTGCTTATGGCAATGGTATTCGGGGCGAGCTGCCGTTGGATGGCCAGTTAATCCAGCAAGAACTCTCCACCCCTATTCTGTTTGGCGCAACATACCATGTTCAGTTAGATGGTGTGCCACGGTCTTCGAACTCGGTGTTTCTTGTAGATAAGCAGCGTAGGGTGACGGGTGTGTACAGTAAAAACAAACTCATCCCGTTTTCAGAGTATCTTCCATTTGAGTCGGTGCTGGCAGAGCATGAAGGTATGGTTCGAATGCTCTTTCCTGAACACCAACGCTTCCTTGCCGGACAATCGCTTGCAGCACTTAAACTTGAAGAGCATGGCATCAGTACACCTATTTGCTACGAGGCTGTTATGCCTGATCTCGTCAGAGAAATGGTCTTGCAAAATCAGTCAGAGCTATTGGTCTCCGTCGCCAACGACAGTTGGTTTGGCGCAAGCAAGGAGCCCTACATCCACCTCGCAATGGCAAGACTTCGTGCCATTGAACATCGCCGCTGGTTCGTGCGCGCGACGAATGGGGGCATTAGTGCAGTTATTAACCCAAGCGGGCGCATCGTGAATTCGATTCCACTTGGCGAAGAAGGGGTGCGCAGAACGTCGGTTGAATGGCGATCTGAGATGACGCCCTATACCTTGTTTGGTAATTGGCCAACATTACTGGTATTACTCTTAACGTTCTTCAATGTCGTGCTTGTTCGGAAGCTTCGGCTGACGAATGCTTGGAATGAACGCGTCTCCATCGCGTGATTGGCGATACCAAATCCGCACTGGAAGAGAATATGCTCAATGGGCTTCAAGCGGGCTGGTATGTTTATCTTCTGTTCGTACTTGCGAAGGCTGCAAACCTGTCCACGTTTTAAATGCACGTCGAAATGTAGAACTGTCACTAAAGCCAATCTGCTCGGCTATCTCGCTAATCGTAAAATTGGTGTGCTTGAGAAAATACTCTGATTTTTTACGTTTGAACTCATTGAGCAGGCATTGGTAGCTGGTTTTCTCTTCCTGCAGCTTTCTGTGCAAGGCGCTTTTCGACATGCCGAGCTCTTCTGCGGCTTCGTCAATACAAGGCAGCGCTGGAAATCGCCTTTTAAAGAGTGCTTGCAGGCGCTGGACCGGATTAAAGCGTTTCTCAATCGACATCAACGCGTGCTCGCAGACTTGCAGTTTATGCGCTTTTAAGTCTTCGTTCGCAGTTACAATAGGTAGCGAAAGTATTTCTGCGTCGAACTCGGCGCTGTGTTTTTCCGCACCAAAGACACAAGGACAGCCAAACTGTTTTTCGTATAGCTCGTAATGTGCGGGTCTCGGGTAGGGAAAATGAAGCCGTGAATAAGAGAGCTCTCGACCAGTTATCCAGCAGGCCTGTTGTTGCAAGGCACTGAATAGTGCCTCGCTAATAAACCAGTTGAGTGGGGCAGGGTATCGTGCGCAATACAGAGCATAAAAGTTAGCGGAGACGGATGCGTTCGCGACCGAGGCTGGCATTTCAAGTTCAAAATCAAAGGGGATGCCCAGCAGTAAACGGAATTGCTTTAAATGCGTAACGGCTTCTTGGAGCGTTGCGCTCGACATCACCAATTGCCCAAGCGCATCGGCTGCAATCAGGCTTAGTTTCTCTCCATAACAGAATCCAATACCCGCATTCTGTGGCTTTAGTCGTGTTAAAAATTCTGCTGCAAGCGTTCGAAAGCTGATGCGTGCGTCTTGCTCAATCGGATGTCTCGTCGCTGGGCAAGTGTCAGCCTTGCTTGCACAGGAATCTGGATAGTGTTGCTTGATCAGACGGATTAAAAGTTTCAGATATAATGTGCTGACTACCTTGTCATCCGGGTCATAGTGCAAGTTTGCAGTGATGCCCATTTCATGTCCCTCCCTAAATGTCGCGCGCAAACGTCGCCCTTCAAGCAACCAAGTACCGTTGTCTGGAAAGCGATAAAGCGATGATGACCGGCACTCTCTTAATGTCTTCCATCGCTGTTAGATCAAACTGAGTAGGCCCTGAGAGTCTAATATCAGTATCTTGGGCGATGCTTTCAGTGCTGCGTCTTGTTTGCTAAAGCGTTCTTATTTTTGTGCTTCCTACAACAAGCTGTCGGAACTTCATGCGGCTTAGGAGCGCTAAATTTTAGGTCCTTTCTTGTTAAAACGCCAATCGTCGAATTTTGATGGAATCGAACAGAATGCCACCCTGGCTAGATACAGATCATTTATGTGCGTATGAATTTTGTACAGAAACTCGAAAAATATGTGATATCGACTACTTTGATCCTCAGATAACCATGTAGTTGATGTTTGATATGAATGAAGTTCAAGCAGAACGCCTACTAGACGTTCAGCAAACCCTGATTTCTCAGATCGCTTTAGGCACTTCTCAAAAAGAGTGCTTGGAGCGCATCGCCTCAGAGATAGAGTATCTGATTGCATTGCCGGATGTGTTTTGTTCCATTTTGATCCTTGAAGGTTCCTGTCTGAAGAGCGGTGCTGCGCCCTCTTTAGACGCAGATTACTGTGCCGCCATTGAGGGCGTAAAAATCGGGCCGAATGTTGGTTCGTGTGGCACAGCCGCATTCAAAAAGAAAAGTGTTTATGTCTCCAGTATTTCGACCGACCCCCTTTGGACGGATTACAAAGAGCTAGCCTTGAAGGCTGGCCTGCGCGCTTGTTGGTCTGTGCCCATTATTGCAAGTTATGGCGATGTTCTGGGGACCTTTGCTCTGTACTTTGGCCATGAACGGGATGTGGATAAAGAATCGATTCGATTAGTAAAGCGGTTTTGTAATCTGGCAAGTCTCGTGATGGAACGTGATGTTAACGAGAGTAAATCCAAGGCGCTGCATCAGGCATTGAAGCACAATAGCCACCGCTTTGAGAGCTTCGCCCAAGCGATGCCTGATCTTGTCTTGATCTTTGATGAAGACGGCAATTACGCCGATATTTATGGCTCGCAGCCTGATTCCCTCATACTCCCTTCTAGTTTGCTGAAGGGGCGTAACCTATCGGATGTCATGCCGCCGGCAAAAAGCATGTCGATGATGAACGTCATTCGCCAATGCCTCGTTGAGAAAACGCGGACTGTGTTCGAATATGACTTAGATGTGCAGGAGGGCCCCAGAAGCTTCGAAGCACGTATCTCGCCGATTCCTCACTACAACCCGGATTATCCCGAGCGTGGGCACGTGATTTGGGTAGCAACCGACGTGACCGAGCGTAAGCGCGCCGATGACACGATTCGAAAATTATCCTTTTACGATGCCGTTACAAGCCTCCCTAACCGTCGTCTCTTAAAAGAGCGTCTTGCTTTACAAGTTCGAAAAGCCAGCGACCGTGGCTTAAATGGCGGTATTCTTTATTTGGATTTGAATGATTTTAAACGGATTAACGACACCGTGGGCGCCTCTGGCGGAGATCTCATGATTGTCGAAGTCGCCAAACGCATTGCCGATGAGTTGGATTTACGTGATTCACTGGCTCGCGTGGGTGGTGATGACTTTGTCATCTTGCTGGACCAAATGAGCCCTAATCTTAAAGCCTTCTCTAACTCGGTTACGACTGCCGCAGCCAAAGTACTCAGTGTCTTTGATGAGCGCTTTAAGGTCGCGGATAACTGGTTTCGGGTAACTGCACGTATCGGGATTAGCCTCTTTGGTCATGAGCACATCGCGCCCGAAAAGCTCATTAACCAAGCCGAGTCTGCGATGTACCGAGCCAAAGAGCTCGGCGAGCGCGTTGTGTTCTTCGACTCATCGGTTCAGGAGGCGCAGGTAGAACGTATTCACATGGAATACGATCTTGAACGTGCGCTAGAGAACCACGAGATCAGTGTTTTCTATCAGCCACAAGTGAATGGTGTAGGACGTGTTGTTGGGTTCGAAGCGCTGATGCGTTGGCAGCACCCTGAGCGGGGCTTTGTATCTCCGTTGGAGTTTATTCCCCTTGCCGAGCAATTGGGCATTATTCCTGAGCTTCAGGAGCTGGTGCTGCGTCATGTGTGTGGTCTTATTCGTGTGCTTGAAGCGTCAAAAAAGCTGGCGCCAGATTTTCGAGTTGCGGTTAATATCAGTGCCTGCCAGTTCTCCAAAGACGATTTTGAAACTGCGCTGTTGGACATTATCTCTGGGTTTAATGTGCCGCCAAGTCGCCTCACATTAGAAATAACAGAAGGCACTGTTCTGGAGAATATCGACAACGCAAT
>NZ_LWFU01000430.1:0-8382 GCF_001635135.1 Oleiphilus sp. HI0080 | reverse complement strand
TCGGTTCGGAGTTATCGGGGTTTACAAAAGAGTCGTTTACCGTGTTTTTGGAAGGCGCTTCAGTGGTTGAACCGCTTCCAGGGTCTTTGGCGAGCAAAGTTGCGGGAGTCGACGTCTTAAATGAGCAGCTGAATGAGTGTGCTTGTGTTGATAGCTTGTCGCTTGCATTGCAGCAGCAAAGTGGTTTGGCGTGTGGAAAGAAAATCGTAACTAAAGATGGATTTGTTGTCAGCCGAACAAGTATACGATGTTTATCCACGGGAGAGGCGGGTGACGGTGTTGTAGTTCGTCAGGCTAAGATTGATCAGCTTTCTTTAGCGATTGCTGAACAGGATAGCGCATTGCAGTTGCTGCTTGATAGGCGAGATGTCGTCAACGAAAGGCTTGGAGAGTTATCCGTTAAGCTTGGTCACGAGAAGCGCAAACAAGAAACGTTTGCGCGAGAGCATTCGCAGCTTGCTGCAAAATTGAGTGCTGTGCGGGCGAGGCAAGAGCAAATGCATGAGCGGAGGCAGCGTATTGAAGAAGATATGCTCGGAATTTCGCATGAGTTGGAGGCTGATCGCGCCTCACTTGAGGTGGCTCGAGAAGCTTGGCAGCAAGCGATGGAGTCTCTTGATGCAATGGGCGAGGATCGCGCTCGTCATAGTGAGCAGAGGGATGTGTTGCGAGAAGCGATTGACCATGCGCGTGATGGGCAGCGCGACATTCAATCAAAAGTGCATGCGGTGACGCTGGCGAAACAAAAGGCGGCTGATCGTCTTGATGTGCTGCGTCATAGCGAGTTGGATTTACAGCGAAGTCTAGAAGCGATGCAGGCATCTTTGAATGCGTTGATTGATGAACAGGCGGATGTTGAGAAAATCGAGGTGCTGGAGTCTAGATTACAAGATGAGCTCGTGGCTCATGAACGAGATGAAAAGAAGCTCGTTGTTGCAAGGGAGGCGCAAGAGGATTTGCAGGCTCAGTTGAGAGAGTTGGAGCTTGCTCGGGAGAAGGGCGAGGGTGTTTTGCTCGACATGCGCGGTAAGCTTGAAAATCAGCGATTGCAAGTTCAGGCTCTCGAAATGGAGCAGACTAAAAAATTAGAGCGCATTACTGAGCTTGGCTTCGATCTCGAGGCATTGTCTCAAGAGTTAAATGATGCAGCTAACGCAGAGGTGTTGTCGAAAGAATCCCTGGAGCAGACCTTGGAAAAGCTCGCGAATCGCGTTCTTCGGCTTGGGCCAATTAACCTTGCTGCAGTCGATGAATACGAAGCTCAATCGGAGCGAAAAAATTATCTCGATCTTCAGAATGATGAGCTGGTTGAGGCTCTAGAGACGCTTGAGGGGGCTATTCGAAAAATAGATAAGGAGACGAGGGCTCGATTCAAGGAAACCTATGATCGTGTCAATTCGGGATTGCAGGATTTATTTCCGAAGATTTTTGGCGGCGGCAGTGCCAAGTTAGAGTTAACGGATAGCGACTTGCTCGAAACGGGTGTGTCGATCATCGCCCGTCCGCCAGGAAAAAATAATTCAACAATTCACTTATTATCGGGAGGAGAGAAAGCGCTAACGGCCTTGGCGCTCATCTTCTCTATCTTCAAGTTAAACCCTGCACCTTTTTGCATGTTAGATGAGGTTGACGCTCCGCTTGATGACGCGAATGTTGGGCGTTTTGCGCGACTGGTAAAGGAAATGTCATCTACGGTGCAGTTTATTTATATTTCTCATAATAAGGTCTCAATGGAGATGGCGGATCAACTGATGGGTGTCACGATGCATGAACCCGGGGTATCACGTCTTGTGTCGGTTGACATCGATGCTGCTGCTCGTCTAGCAGAAGCTTGACGCCAGTTATAAAACAATTAATTAAGCTTTAATCTTTGCCGTTGGTGTAACTCCATTTTTGACGATAATATATGGGGGTGCAATTAGTGGGTGCGCGAGTGTTGTCTGTGCGCCCGATTTCAGCTTTTAAAGCGCTATTCCAAACGAGCAAAAATTTAGCAATGAATCTTCGAGAATGGTTAATTGTTGCCGGCGTTGTCATTATCCTGGGTATTCTCATAGACGGCATTCGTCGTATGAGATTGGCTCGGCAAGATTCTCTTAAAATGTCTCGCGACCTTGGTGGTCAAATTGAAAGCTCGCCTCTTGATGATGATTTTAACCCCGAGTTACCTAGTGGAAGCGCCCGCGTTGTTGCTACAGGCGTCGATTCGGTCAATGAAGAAAATCACGTCTCTGGAATTTCCGCGATAGATGACGATTTCGAAGTAGGAGACGTCGAGCCAAGCCTAGGGCTGGATTTGGTTGATAATCAAGATTTTGGCGATATAAGCGCGAAGCAGAAGCCTGTTTCTAAGAAAGTGAAGGCCAGTAAAAGTGCCGCCGCCAAGGTTGCTAAATCGCCCGAGAAGAAAGGCGCAAATAAGCCTAGACAAAGTGACAAAACGGCAGCTCAAGAAACACCAGATCATGAAGTCATCGTCATAAACGTCGATGCGCGAACCGGGCAAGTGTTTTCCGGTGCGGCAATTAAAAAGTTACTTGAAGCATGCGGCATGCAGCATGGCGATATGTCGATCTTCCACCGTCATGAGGAGGACTTGCTCAGTCCTATTCAGTTTAGTGTTGCGAATGCTGTTGAACCTGGCTACTTTGATCCGGACAAGCTCGATTCGTTGACAACGCCTGGTGTGAGTTTTTTTATGAGTATTCCAGGCCCTAAAGACTACCTCAAAGCATTTGAGTTTATGTACGAAACAGCGAAGTGCTTTGCCGACAACTTGCAGGGCGAGCTGAAAGATGAGAATCGTAGCGTTCTAACGTCACAGACTATTGAGCATAGTAAGCAGCGCATTCGAGAGTTTGAACGCAAGCAGCTTTGTAAGGCTCGGCCTTGATATTAGGAAGTTAAGGTGACTCAAAAGTCTGTAGAGAGTTTGGCGGATGAGGTTGCGCATCTGTCAGCCCAGCTCAACGAGCACAATTACCGGTATTACGTGCTCAGTGCTCCAAGCGTTTCGGATGCAGACTATGATGTTTTGTTCCAAAAGCTCAAGGCGATCGAAGAGCTTCATCCCGAGCTAAAGCGCCCAGACTCCCCAACGCAACGTGTTGGCAGTGCACCCTCCAATGAGTTTAAACAAGTACAGCATCGGATCCCGATGCTGTCTCTAGATAATGTCTTCTCAACAGAAGATCTACGCGCCTTCTATGCTCGCCTAAAAGATAAGGTCGCGCCTGAAGAGGGTGGCCACTTCTCTGTTATTGCAGAGCCTAAATTAGATGGCGTTGCGGTTAGTCTTTTATACGTAGACGGCGTTTTGCAATATGGAGCGACGCGAGGGGACGGTCAGACAGGCGAAGATATCACACCAAACGTAAAGACCATCTCTAACATTCCTTTGCGGCTTCAGGGTGAAAACACCCCTAGGGAGCTAGAGGTTAGAGGGGAAATATTTATGTCGAAAGCTGTCTTCGAGGAGCTTAACGGCAAGGCTGAGGATAGTGGTGGCAAGGCCTTCGTCAATCCGCGTAATGCGGCATCAGGTAGTCTTCGTCAGCTTGATTCGCGTGTTACGGCGGCGCGAAAACTGAGTATGAATGCCTATTCTGTAGGTTTCTATTCGGATGATATTTCTTTCACATCTCACTTAGAGTCGCTGCGGGCTCTTGGTCGCTTTGGTTTTGTTGTGAACCCTCTGATTGAGGAGTTCAAAGACGCCAATGAGCTTGTTCATTACGTTGAAAGCATGAGTTCTAAGCGTTCTGAACTTGATTATGAGATAGACGGTCTTGTTTTTAAGGTAAACAGTTTCGCGCAACAGCAAGCCTTGGGGTTTGTCTCTCGAGCGCCCCGCTGGGCTACGGCCTATAAATTCCCAGCTGAGGAAGCGGAGACGATCTTGCAAAGTGTTGAGTTTCAGGTGGGGCGAACGGGAGCGATTACTCCCGTTGCACGTTTGAAACCGGTGTTTGTGGGAGGCGTGACTGTGAGTAACGCCACCTTACACAACATGGATGAAATTCAGCGGCTTGGTATTCGCGTTGGTGATACGGTCGCGATACAACGCGCAGGTGACGTGATTCCCAAGGTGTCTCGCCGTATTGCTTCAGGAGCCTGTTCGGAAGATATTTTTCTCCCTAATACCTGCCCGGTTTGTCATTCCCCGGTTGAACAGGACGGCTCTATTGCTCGATGTACCGGGGCTCTAGTTTGCTCGGCGCAGTTAAAAGAATCCATAAAGCATTTTGTTTCGCGCAAAGCATTTGATATCGATGGTATGGGCGACAAGCTTGTAGATCAGCTGGTTGAGAAAGAATTTATTAGGAGTGCTGCCGACATTTTTGATTTGACGGCACCCAATTTGGTTTTGCTTGAGCGGATGGGGCAGAAAAGTGCGGATAATCTTATTGCTGCTATTGATGCGTCAAAAGAGATCTCTCTCTCGCGTTTTATCTATGCGCTTGGTATTCGTGAGGTTGGTGAAACCACGGCTTTGACACTAGCACAAGCGCTTGATGATATTCATGATTTGTTTTCTTTTGAGGCGGAAAGGCTCGAGAGTTTAGATGATATTGGGCCGATCGTAGCTGGGCATGTTCTCGCGTTTACTGGTAACGAGGATAATCGCGTCCAAGTCGATAAATTGCTCGAAAAAGGTGTACATCCAAAGCCCTTGAAAAAACAGGCTTCTAAATCTGATTCGCCAGCGAGAGGAAAGGTGTTTGTTCTTACGGGCACCTTACCAAATTTTAGCCGCGATGAACTCAAAACAATGTTGATAGATGCAGGTGCGAAGGTAAGTGGTTCTGTGTCTAGCAAGACTGACTTTCTCGTTGCGGGCGAAAAGGCCGGTTCTAAATTGGCGAAAGCAGAGCAGCTTGGCATCGAAATTTTGTCTGAGGAGCAAGCTTTGGAGCTAATCTCCCAAGCATAGTGTGATGTACAGAACGTTTCTTGATCAGCATCCTGTAAAACTTCCACCCCTTTTAATACCATTCAACTACTAGATTTTTTCTTCTCATAGAACAATAACTGCCAAGCGGTGAGTGCGTTTATTTTGAAACCCCTTTTTCAACATCTTTTTGTACTGTGTGTAACGATCTTTCTGGTCGCCTGCGAAACAGAGCTACCTGATAATGATGTCAGAATCTTGAACGAATCAGCCTTGCCGACAGAGATGACCTGGTATGCGCCGGTAGATATCCCTATTGAAATAACCGGCGGCCAAGGTGGGTATGCAGTTCGGTATATTCAAAACCCTGAAAGCGGAATGAGTGAAGAGCTGATTGGTGAGTTTGAAGATGTAAATCGCGTTGAATTGGCTGTCGTGCATGATTCAGGTAATACCTTCCGGTTGCAAGGCGTTCCGGTACCGTCAGCTCTTTTAGATAGAAACCTTGACTCGGCCTATTGGATTGAGGTGACAGATGGAGTTTCTAGCATTGTTGTTAGAGTTGAGTTTTCTATTTCGGATGTTGCAATTGACGAGCTAGAAACGTTTGTGTCTTTTGCGGAGGGTGAAGCAAATCTCAGGGCGTCATCTGGGCCGGGGGTGCGAGGCAAGACGGTTTGTGAAGAGGCGACTGAGGTTGAACCCGACCCCATTTCTGTTGCGCAAGGGACAGCTTACCCGGTACAGGTTGTATTGAAGCTTTCCACCGCTGTTTCTGTCCCAGTAGTATTTGATGTCAGTGTACTTGAAGCAAGTAACGTAGAGCGAGTCGCTAGGTCTGGCGTGGATTTTTTACCTCTGCAGGGGCAGTTGTCGTTTGCCGAAGGTGTTACAGCATGTTCTGTAACCTTTTATGTAATTGATGACTCGGAGATTGAGGCGATCGAGTCGCTGTCTGTGTCGTTTGATGGTGAAAGAAACATTGTCGGTGATTTAGGGGTGTCGATCGTTAATGTGACAATTAACGACGACGAGCCGAGAGTTGAGCCCTTTGATTTGGAATACATTCAATCGCCTGGAGACACACTTGCGATCTCTTTTGAGATTGGTGCTCCAGCAGAAAAGGAGATCTTTGTTCCGGTCAACGTAAGCTTGTCAGAAACAAACCTGGAGGATGCGGATTATTCGTTAAATCCAGCCTCTCGAATTGTGTCGATTGCAGAAGGCGAATCTAGTGGCGTCTTCAGTATTTCTCTTGGTTCCCCGATGGTCACAGCAGAACCTGACCCCAAGCTAGTGATTGAGGTGCAGGGCGACAGTTCAAGTGACCCAAGGGGTGTGGTGAGCATTACGGTTAACAGCTTTAACAACACTGATCCTCTTGATTTAGACTCTGGCGAACACGCTGTTGCAGCTACAGAGGGGGCTGACAGTTTATATATTGCGACGGATTACCAGAATGGAGCGAACAATGCCGTTCGTATTCGAAGGTTAAGTAGTTTTGGTGAAGCGATGCTGTTGAATGGGGCGGAATTTTTCGAGCTTGGTGTTGCTGGGGCAGACTTTGCTGTGAAAGGCGTAGAGGTCATTTCAATGTCTAATGGGATCGACGAGCTCGCTTTAGTGATAGGCACCAACATCAATTACGCAGGTAGCCTTTGGGGCGGGACGGACTTTGTGCTAGTGAGGTTCTCTATCGCGGATGACGGCACGATTACCGAGCTGTCTCGAAGTCAGCACGGTTCAGAGAGTGATGATCTTGTTGAAAGCGTTCGTTTTTTTGACGATCAGGGGCTGGTAATTACAGGCAGCAGCTCTGGTTCTGCTCTTGATGGAGAGGCTGTGATTGCTCCGAGCGGCCAGGCTGATGGCTTCGTATATCTTTTTGATACCGGTTTAGGCTTGGATTATCGGCGTTTTATTGGTGATGATTCTGATAACGTAGCTTTAGGTTCAGGATTTACCGACACCGGGGTTCAGGTTTTGACTTCTGACGCGCAAGGAATCGAGGTCTCGAGTTTTGATGAGGATGGTTTTGTCGACTCAGATCTACCGATATTGGAGGTTAGGCAGTTTGCGAATTATGACTTTGGCGGCTCAGATAACTATGCCCGTGATCGCTTGGCGTTTCTTGTCTCATCGGAGTATGGAAGTGATCTCTCTGTAACGCCATCTTTGTCTAAGGATATATTTTTTTACGACCTGACCTTTAATGACTCGGGGTCGGCGAATTCGTTGTTTTCTATTGCTTCTAGCGAAGATGATGTCGCTATTGGTTTGGCAAAAATAGAAGATAAAGAGGTGCTTGGCATTGCCGGTGATACGCTTGGTGAATTTCAAGAAGGCGCGTCAATTTCGGGCGTTGGTGGTCGCGATGTGTTCTTTGCTTCGGTCGGTATTCAGGGGACACCAAGCTTAGGTATCGTTACTCAGTTTGGCACGCCGGGAGAAGACTACGCTATTGATATTGAGGCGGTGAACGATGAGAAGTTCTTGGTGCTTTGGAAAGAGAATCATACGTCTGGAGATGGAACGTTTCGATATCGAATAGCCCCCTTCGCACCTGACGGAACCAATCTCGCTCCCTTACCGTTTTAGCGTAGCTGCTCGATGTTCTCCAAAACCCTAGTTTTTAATCAGGCCTTTTTTTAGCCGTCGGACAAGGAAGCGAGAAGGGGATAGCATCTTCTGCATTTGATATGTGCTCATTATTGGTGTTGCCTTGATATGGGATGCAATCATATCGGCGCATGTGGGTGCGAAGGTGAGGCCTTTTGAGCCATATGCCACATTGATATACAAACCTTCTTGATATGCCCCGTATGTTGACTGACAAGCCTTTGCATTGTGTGCTAGCTCTGATAGCTGATCGACCATTTTTGGTCTATTCGGAACTGGCCCAGCGATAGGCGTGTAGTCCGCGCTCGTTGTTCTTAATCCTGCTGTTCCGCTAGTAATGGTATTGTGCCCATTTGGATCCCAGCCTTTTAGCCACTTTCCCAGTTGCTCTACGTTCTTTGCGTTATCTGCTATGCGATAGGTTGAGTCCAGATTTTTAAGGTCGTAAGTAGCGCCGATGTGCAGCTCATCGCTATTCTCTGCTCCTGGGCTTAGGTATCCTTCTCCGCAAACGACGCATGACAGATTGGCAAGTTCGGTGCTGAGAAGTTGACTGGTTTGACCTCTTAGCTGTTTAAGAGGTAGTTCGAGGTCAGGGATAAGATCCTTGACTCCAAAGGCATTGCAGAGCACGACGTATTCTGAGTTAAGAGTCTGGTCGGGTGTTTCAACGAGCCAGCTCTTGTCTTGCGCTTGTTCTAACCCAATGGCTTTGGTACTTCCGATAAACTGGACGTTAGCTCGTTGCAGCACATATTCAGCAAACGCTTTGGTATCAAGCCAGCCAGACTGCGGGAAAAAAAGACCTGTACTGTTAATCGCGATGCGGCTCTTGAACGACAGCTCGTCGGACGGCAATTGCTGAACAAAGC
>NZ_LWFU01000429.1:0-4843 GCF_001635135.1 Oleiphilus sp. HI0080 | reverse complement strand
AATTTTACCTCGGTATTTTAAAAGAAAATGAGCCTCCCTAAAGCTATAAAACACAAAACCCAGAGCAATAACGAGCATCCAAATCAACGTTAAAGCGAGTATCATATTTTGTTCAACGAACATCCAAATAGACGTTATTGTGGGTGTCATAGTTTTTTCACCATAGTTTTTAGCTCTTCTAGCGTTAATAGTTCTTCAGCGATACGAACGGGAATGTGCTCTGCATCTGATCGAAAGGGGTAATTATTGATCTTTACAGGGGAACGAAGGCGCACGCTATAAAGTGGCTCCCCCTCCATATTATCTTGATCCAACCTTAAATATGCATGTAAATACTGGTCTCTCAACAAAGAAACCTGAAGCGACGACTTCCTTCGCTGCAAAGCCTTTACAGTTGGGTGAGCTGCTCCTCTAAGCTCACGCTGCCGTTTCCAAGCATGATTGAGCGTGACAATTTGATAAACTTGGAGTTCTATATTCATTTAAAGCCTAATTGAAAACTAACAACTCTCGCCTTCTGATTTCAGGTAAAAGCAATTGATCAGAGCAATGACAACCAGTTTCACCGAGGTCATTCTGGGCTCCCTTATTTTTGTATGAAACGGGGTGCGCCAATCCTTGATCAAAAAACGAAGGATCACCTCATTCCCGCCTTCCAAGACTCAATCTTCTCAAAAACACCTCTCATTGTAATAGTTTGCCATTTTGTAGGTTGCGGCATTCAGCCCGAATAGAATGATTCCTTTTAGGTAATCGTCATCCGTAAATTGTTCCATAAGGAGTCTCTAAAAATATACTAAGGTCACCTACTAAAACTTTGCTGCTCAATTATTCCGTTCTGAATAGGTTCGTATTTAATGCCCGGAGAATCGAAGGTATATATCTGCCAACCATTTCTTCGCAGTTCATAACGATACCACTCTTTGCCCGTGAAGAAATCAAGACGATCTTTTTGCTTTATCTTGAAGTCCTGATCGAAGCAGTTACCGTCTCTTAGCTTGCCCAGAATCGCTTCTCGAAGCTCAGAGCCATAGTGCTCATCAACTTGCGCCTCACCAACAATGAATGAAGCAAAATCATCTTTTGGCCGAGGTGATTTCCGATGTAAAATCCAGTGAGGCTTGTTTTGATCGAGCTCATCGCTACCGCAGCTGCACAACTTAAAACCTTGGGAGTAATCACACATGGCCTTTCTCCTTATTTAGTTAAAAGGAATTTCGATCCTAAGGGGCAAAGCGACATTAATTGTCGAAAGCTAAGGGTTTTAACGCCAAGCTAAGCCACTGCTGAACAGCAAAACATATCTCCTGATTTCTGGATGAATCGATGAGTTCCAAATAACAAAACGCAAGCGCGTCTTCGACCTGCTTTTCAAATGGGTCTTTCGGGTTCGCGACAGCAATTCCCATTACGGACGCTATGCCACCACCCTTTGCATTTTCATTGCGGTCTCTTAGCCAAGTCTCGGCCTCTTCACGAGACTCAAATCTAGGCTTTCGCTCAATGTAAAAATGCTCTGGAACGACAATGCGCTTTCCGTCTTTTAAGTAACAAACAATCTCTCCCGACTCTTCAGGTAGGTAGGCGCGCTCAGACTGCAGTGCTTCAAGCGCATCAAGAAATGTAGCAAATGGCTCTTCAAAACGATTTCTGAGATCAAATGCTCGAAAGCATAGAATTTGCTCTTTCAGGTCATCAATCCTATTGAGATCCGGATCGCTAAGAACCTGCTCAAAATAAGTTTTTACTGATGGCCAATCTGGATATGGAGCGCTCCCATATTGAACAAGTTCACCTTCAAACACATCCTGGCCCTGACCTTTCGCTCGGTCATCGATCAAGAAGTCTCCCTTGTTCAAATGCTTGTGTGCCGAGAGGATGAGCTTTCTTACGAAATCCATTCCAAGGTGCTTTTCTACCCATTGGCGTTTTTCCGAATAGCTATGCGGATTCATAACGGAAGGCGTCGATAGGATATATACATCAAAGAGCTCATGAGCCGCTAACCACTTGACCGTTTCCAGCGCGCCTTGAATTGGGTCCAACCCGAGGAACAAGCCGGGGATGCTCTGGGGATACTTAACTTCGGGAAATTGCTCTTTGTAGCGGAGGTAAGACGCTGTGTAGTCACACATGCAGTTATCCATATCAACATATATAATCTTTTTCATTGAGCACCCCTTTTACTCTTCATTTACTCTTCATCGTCAGGCGAGCGCTCTTCAGATTCGATACGATCGAGATCATCTATCGCTTCTGGGCTAAACACGACCTTGTACTTCTTTTTAAATTTCACAACCGTTGGATCAAAGTTCTTACAGATATCGTCATATTGCTCGCGAATAAAGCTCTCCTGCGCACTAAGTTCGCGCTTAATTAACGCGTTTAACTCCACATCGTCAGTTTCGTGTGCTCGGCAGTCCCGAAGGAAATATTCGAATCTGATTTTCTCTGCGGCACTCGTATTTTTTACAATAACGTCCATCACCGCGTCGCCACTGTAATCCGTACGTTCGATCAGAAATACGTCTGTGTCGGCAAAATGAAACTCATCATTCATTTCATAATAACGTTTCTGTTGATACTCTCGAACACGGTCGATCAACTCCTCAAGTTCTCTTTCTTTACCGTGTGCATTCCTACGCATATCCCAAATAAATCCACCATTATCATTTTCTCCATGGTTTTCACCCTTAACAAACTCACTGGGAATCAACTCATCGATAAGATCATCCGCCTGCTCCATAGCATCGAGAATGTAGTAACTCATGCTGGAAATCGTCAGATATAGAAATCGTTGAGACTCGTCTAATATGCGCGCCCAGCAGTGATTAAGATAAAGGCGGTAAGGGCGTTCGATAAAACGATCAGGGAAGTCTCGTTGGTTCGCGCTTTGCTGGAAATTGAATTCCTTTTGGTCAAAATCGCGGAGATTCTCAAATGAACTAAGATCGAAGTCTTTTCCATGCAGTTCATTGAACCTAAAATAGTTCTCTCCAATCCCAGACAGAGCTGTAGTGTGCGCATTGAATACATTGAGCTGATCACTATCCAAAGGGTCGTCCCCATAACCTGCTTCGGGGTCATAGCCCAAACCAAATAACTCTTTGTACAAATACTCGTCAACTTTTTCCATATACAGGTGGATGAACTGCTGGCGCTTTCGATTTTGCTCTTCCAGGGACAGCCCATAAAACTCTGGATCGAGCTTCATAATCAAGCGCTTCACAAGTGCCATATTTGGTTTATAGGTCTTCACACAGCCCGCCTATTTTTAAGTGGAGTTATTCTCGCGCCATTAACTAGAGCAAGGCGTTATTCATATGGGCAGTCAGGAGAGCCCCATTCATTACCGACCGGGCCACCTAAGGCACCTTGTAATTTGCGATGCTTGCACCACGCAATCGCAAAGTCGTCCATGTCGTCCAGAGAAACAAATAAGGCTATAGCTTCGCGCCCTAGTTTGTCTTTTTGAACTTCGGCGTTTAACGGATTACTCACACGGATCTCCGCGTGACGGATTTCTGTTCCATGCCTTGATGATTCAAGCAATGCTGAATCGCCAGTTTGATTGATCGCTATCTGTATCTGCTCTGTATTCAACTTGTCACTCACCCTTGTCGCTCCTTTCTTTCCATTCGCTGCACACGCTAAACATCGCACCGGGCTTTATTCATTTTTTGCTCATGACCAGATTACACAGCAAAGCGTCATATATTGTCGCTATGCGACCACTAACCTACCTTTTTCACGGTCTACGGTAACGCTCACAACACAGCCAGAGTTGAACTGAATAAAGTCACTCTCGATACCATCTGAAAAAATCACACCGTTTTCCGGCATGTGAGACTCAAGTGCAAACGTCTGTTTTTTTGTGATCTCCCCAAAAACAACATCCGTGCTACTCGTATTGCTTGGAAATGGCTCTCTCACCGCAAACTGAAGACGATCATCGTCCCATGGGAAGCCTCCCTGCATAGCGTGTTCTTGAGAGCCTGTAACCCCCATCGCTCCAGCAAGTATTGACTGGAACCACCCTGTTGAACCAAACCCCGTTGAAACAATGATCCCGGACGAACTCTGCATCTCTTCGCGGTTTTTCCAACGCAAGGTGTAACGCGCAGAAGTGTGCGATTTTGGTCCGATAAAGAAATCATTCACTGCCCGCATACTCTGGCCATCATTTGTCTCTACCTTCGCAAATGTCACTTCTCGCGTATCCACTTGGTTTGCAGAAGATGCCGGTATGACATCGACAAGATCTCGCACAGTAAATGCAAGCAATTGGCCATCAAAGCGAGCCTCGTCTGGGTTTACCCCGATTACTTGTTGATTGGCCAAGTATTTCAACGTGTTGGCGACTAAGCCATCCTGCCCAATGACCACGACAATATCCTGAGCACCGAATTGATAGTTAGGCAACATCGACCGGTCAATTCGCTGAAACTGCCCCTGCTGACGCAGGTAGGTCTCGGCACGTTTGACTTGCTCTAAATACGTTTCGTGTTCGTCTAAGTAGTCGCTCACATCAACCTGGTTGTGCTCTAGATAAAACTTAGCCTGAGACCACGAATTGAAGCGCTCAATTAGTTCTTGAACACGCGTCTTACGTGTAATCATCACAACACGCGCACTACTAGCCATTTGCTTTCACCATTTTGCTGAACAAATCTGGGGTAATGGTCAATTCATTTATCTTTCCTGCGTTCTGAGCTAATGACTCAAATGCCATCGCCATCAACTGCTCTGGATCCATGTTGGCCAAGGCCATCGCTTTCAAGTTTTCAACGGGCAACACTTTAAACGCATTCATACGCGAGGAGATTCGATACTTATCCGCATC
>NZ_LWFU01000428.1:0-9182 GCF_001635135.1 Oleiphilus sp. HI0080 | reverse complement strand
TGCCGGGCCTATTGAAGCCACGCTGCTCAACCTAAATCTTGCCCAAGTGCCTCCCTCTTTTGCCCACACGGGAATCGTATAAGAGATCGAATTTTGTCCGCTAGCAAGCGGTTCGTCAGTTACTATTTGCTCAGCGGAATCAAACACTCCATCTTGGTTCCAATCGACCCAGCCATTGAGAAATCCACCACTCTCGCTTGCAACAGCGCTTATCACGGAATTAGTGCCAATTTCGATACCAGTAACAAAATTGATACCGTCGTCGTCATCGGAGTTATCGCTAGCGTCATCACTCAAAGGAAAAACGTAGGCGTCCGATTCAGTATCAAGCAACAGACCAAGGTGCAAAGAACTCTCACCATGGCGCGGGCCCGATGAATCATAACTAGTTTGATAACTGTCTGGCGCATCACCAAAATCTAATCCTATCGAGCTTACGACAGGCGCTAGCGCACATCTCGCTCCATCATTAGAACTCGAGGTTGGGCCATACGCAAAAAATACGCCCTGTGGCTCACTTACAGAAACATCGATCTTATATATGTAACCGTTGCCATTGTTACTAAGATAAAGGTTATTATTTACGTCGAAAAATTGAGCGCCAAAAACAAAGTTAAAACCTGCGCCAGCTTCATTCAATACTTCGCGAATCCGTGTCGTTTGACCCGTAATTGGATCAATCGTTCTCAAAAAACCATTGTTATCCACAGCGTAAATCAGACCATTCGTCGGGTGAAAAGCGAAATCCGTAAGATTGGGATTCCCCATCGAAGATGACGTTGCAACTTGCGTCATCACTAAGCTGTCATCAGGATCGTTCAAGTCAACGGAATACAAGCCATGGCCTGATCGATAGCCAAACCATTTGTTTTCTTCTATAGAGACATCACCCACATAAAAGTTTCGCCCAATCTTGCCGCTGACAATGGTGAGAGGTTCGGGAGTGTATTCGCTACCAAATCTGGAAAGTGTTGCAGAGCCGTAGTCCCAACCGTAGATGTAATCATCATGAAAATTATACCCTGCGCCGTTTACCTTGTTGGTCTGCATGTCGGGTGTCAGAGTGTTGTAACTTCCTGTAGAGAGATCAACACCATACGCAATCGTCTTTGACGTAGGCGTTTGAATTATAAATGCTTCTGTTGGACACGCGTCGAAGGGGGTGACAGCGTGTACATTAATAACCATGAAAAATGAAAAGACTATCGAAAAAATAGTTTTGCAAAGGGACATACGACCACCCGACTTTTAAAGAAAGTACTTCGATAAGCAAGGTATAAGCAGGAACAAGGCCAAACATATTATTTATATAAATATCAGAATGTTAGTCAATTATGCGCACTATATTTCAACATGCTGAGAACGGAATTTTGCAAACTGAAAACCGAATCGCTAATTATGCTCTGCTAAACCGCTTGCCTTTTCAGATTCGAGATATGCTTTAAAAGCATGCAGTGACTTTCTATAGGCGTTCGCACCAAGTCGTTTTATCAAAAACTCTAAAGGCCGCAGCGATTGGTGAACTCTAAAACCGATGCGGTATGTCACCCTTACGCCTTCTTTTAAAGGTTCAATCGAAAAGCTTTCAACGAGCTCATCTGCATAAGGCAACGAAACGGCGGCAACTCGATACGCAATATGGCTTGGAGGTTCATAAGCGATAAACTCCTCTCGAAAATGGATGAAACCGCTTAGTGTAACCTCTCGCCAGCGCCCAGTTTTATCTTCATGAATAGGACTAGCCGCCGTCATACCATGGAACCAATGAGGCCATGAAGATGAGGTTTCTAAAGCCTCATAGGCGCGTTGCTGAGTCGTATTTATATCAACGACGTATTGGAGCGTTATCGGAGCTGAAGAAATAAAACTCATGTCCGCCGCAGCGCATTTAAATTTCATAACATGCACTCACTTGGGCTTTGGAGCCTAACATCGAAATGACCAAGCTCGTTAAACACTCATTATGGGCGCTCGTGCAAAATTAAGCGACACGTCTTCATAATTCATCCAAGCGAATAATGCCTTTTAATTTTTATTGATCGATTACATATTCCAAAAAAGTTAAATCGTGATGCTGCTATAGACCCACTCACAACAGAACAAGGCATGGATTTTAATGAACGATCGCGAACTAGCGAGAGCCCTTTCGTATGATGGCAAACAGCTGAAAACCATAGGAGGTATTACCAATGCTTTGGTAGCCTGGGATCGAGACTTTACCTTAGAACTCGGAGTAACACGTCAAGGAACAACGCAGCTGTGTCTAGTGATATCTATAAATGGAGTGAAGGCGAACTATAACGATGAGCTTTTGAATCGATCATCGCGACAAAAGCCGAAGGCATAAATTAAATCAGGAAAAGAAAAATGGCGGTGAGCCAGGGATTCGAACCCCGGGAGGGCTATTAACCCTCGCTGGTTTTCAAGACCAGTGCTTTCGACCACTCAGCCAGCTCACCGCATTTCTGACGTTGCCACGACTGCGACAACGGGTGTGCATAATACTCGAAAAAAATTGCGTGTCAACGCCTATTTCTGAAAGAATTGTCAGTTGTATTTTTGATCTGTGACCCTATTATAAAGCGTAAGGTTTCTAAATAGTTTTCACCCCAAAATTTGGAGTAATTTGATGCAGGATAAACAGTTTCCTCAAGCGAAAGCAGCTTCTGCTGACGCCGACCACCTTGGCCAGGTCATGGGTAGTGGCCAGGCGGCTCTCGGTACAGACGTAGCTTCTATACTGAAGAACACCTACATGCTTCTGGGCCTAACATTAGCCTTCTCGGCATTTGTGGCTTATCTATCAATGGACGCACCACGCCCGGGCATTCTTGTAACGTTAGTCGGCTTTTATGGACTTTTCTTTCTGACTGCAAAGCTGAGCAATAGCGCTTGGGGTCTTTTAAGCACATTCGCACTAACCGGCTTTATGGGTTACACCCTTGGCCCGATAATTGGCATGTTTGCAGGTGCTGGAGCAATGCCTATAGTCGCCAATGCTTTAGGCCTCACTGCTTTCACGTTTTTTGGGCTTTCGGCATATGCTTTGATTACTCGAAAAGACTTCAGTTTTTTGGCTGGCTTTTTAACCATCGGCTTTTTCGTTCTTCTTGGCGCCATGGTGATTGGCTTCTTTACTAACATCGCAGGGTTGCAGCTTATGATTTCAGCTGGCTTTGTATTGTTCTCTTCTGCGGCTATTTTGTTTCAAACTAGCGCGATTATTCACGGTGGCGAGCGAAATTACATTTTAGCGACGATTAGCTTGTATGTTTCAATTTACAATCTGTTCTTGAGCTTGCTTCAGCTACTAACAGCATTCGCTGGCGAAGATTAATTTGAACAGAACTTGAATAAAAGCCCGCACTTGCTGCGGGCTTTTTTGTGCATACAGCTTCCACTCATCTACGCACAGCATTACACTAAGCCACATGAAATTTGCCATTCTAATTACTGGAGCCCCCTACTCTTCTCAAGCGCCTTATTCCGCCTTGCAGTTTTGTCGCGCCGCAATTAAGCAAGGACATGAGATTTATCGCGTTTTTCTTTATCGCGATGGAATCCATTTAAGCACCCGACTTGCAACTCCGCCTCAAGACGAGCTCAACATCTACTCAGAATGGCAAACTTTTTCTGCGGAAAATAATATTGAAATCATCACGTGCATTGCTGCGGCAGCCAGGCGCGGATTGATTGATGAAAGCGAAGCAAAACGACACAACAAAGATACGCACAACATGCACCTATCAGGAGAGCTTTCGGGCTTAGGGCAGCTCATAGAGGCACACATCATAGCCGATCGTCTTGTAACATTCGGAGCCTGAAATGAGTATTAAATCCTTAGTCATTGTGTTCACGCAGCCTCCCTCTGCATCAAGCGCGAACCAAGAAGCGCTTGATCTTGCTCTTGCAGCTGCAAGTTTCGATCAAGAAGTAAAGCTGGTCTTTGAAGGCGATGCCATCTATCAGCTTGTCAATTCACAAGAGCCTGGATTAGTTGGCCGAAAAAACTTATCAAAGATGATGAAAGCCCTCCCTCTGTATGGAATCGATCTGCTTTATATTTTTTCCGGCTCCGATACAAGCTCCCAAGAACTCCCTGAAAACGCAACGCTTCTCGACGACCAAAGCTACCAAACGCTGCTTGCGCAGAGCAATTCGGTGATCCGGTTCTAACACTATGGCTACTCTTCACACCATCAATCAAAGCCCAAGCAAGTCGACTTCATGGCATAAAATGCTCAGACTAATATCGACAGGCGACAGCGTTTTACTGATCGAAGACGCTTGTTATGCCTGCATGGACAGTCGAACGATACAAGAGCTTGATTCGCTGATAGAGCGACATTCCATTACAGTTTATGTTTTGGAGACGGACCACACGGCGAGAGGACTTCCCAAGGCGATGCCTTGGCGCAAGATCGGATACGATACCTTCGTCGCCCTCGCCTCTGAGACGGACAAAACTGTTGCGTGGTGTGCCGAATGATCCCTCGCGACCCTCAGGGCTTTCTAATAAACCTCGAAGATTGGAGCGAAGAAGTCGCCGTAACAATTGCACGAGAAGAAGGCATCGAGCTAAACGATGATCACTGGGAAGTGCTTTGGTTGCTGAGAGAGTTCTACGCGGAATTCGACCTTTCACCAGCCAACCGAATCTTGGTTAAAGCAGTAAAAGAAGAGCTTGGCGAGAAAAAGGGAAATAGCATCTACCTTCTGCAGCTTTTCCCAGGAAGCCCTGCAAAAATTGCGAGTAAAATCGCAGGACTTCCGAAACCTCTAAATTGCCTTTAACCTCATTACACGAGAAGTGAACAACTAATGAACACCCACGAAAACATTCGCCAAAGCGTCTCTGAACACTCTTTTGCACAATATGTTCGTATACTAGGAAAAGGCAAAAAAGGCTCGCGCTCCTTCACACTAGAGGAAGCGAAAGAGGCAATGGGCATGATTTTGCGCAATCAAGCAGAGCCCATTCAACTCGGAGCGTTTCTCATGCTAATCCGGGTTAAGGAAGAAAGCCCAGAAGAGCTGGCGGGCTTTGTAAGCGCGGTTAAAGATCATCTCAAAACACCAGAAATACATGTTGATTTAGACTGGTCATCCTACGCAGGAAAACGACGCCACCTACCTTGGTTTATATTTTCAGCCTGCTTGGTTTCCCAACTTGGCTATCGGGTCTTCATGCACGGCGCGAGCGGACACACAAACAATCGCATTTATACCGAGACGATTATCAACAAACTGGGATTGAACACAGCGTCCTCGTGGAGTGAATGCCAAGACGCCTTGGCGCAAAGCAACTTTTGTTATATGCCGCTCAACAGCATAAGCCCAAAGCTGGCAGAGTTGATTGATTTGAGATCAACACTAGGGCTTCGCTCGCCCGTTCACTCACTTTCTCGCTTAATCAACCCCCTTAATGCGCCAAACATATTGCAGGGGGTCTTTCACCCTCCGTACCTAACCCTCCATCAGGAGGCAGCTCGCTTACTCGAATACAAACGAACGGTAACAATGAAGGGTGAAGGCGGAGAGATCGAGCGAAATCCGGATAACGCCTGCGTATCATACGATTGCACCAACGGCGAGCTAACGACAGAAGAATGGCCAGCCAAGTTCTCTCGGCGTCATACCAAGCCCGCAGAGTTGAGTTTCGAAGACATGCTGATGTTGTGGTGTGGAGACTCGAAGGATGAATACGGAGAGGCAGCGATCATCACTACTGCAGCTCTCGCTCTTAAGACCATTCAACCCGCTCTAACGCAGCAGGAAGCGATGGAACAGGCCGAGCAAGCTTGGAGCGCGCGCGATACCCATCGCTTTCAACTCAGTTAAGTAGGCGGAGGGCGATAGAGCAATCAGGCTGCAAACTGTCTGCAGCCTGTTAAATAAGCCTGCGAGTAGAACAAGCTACTTATAGTAAGCGTTCTCGGTCACCGTGTGATCAGTTGCATCCTTAACCCCTGCAAGCTCAGGCAATACTTCCAGCAGACGCTTTTCAACACCATCTTTGAGCGTAATGGACACGGCACTACATCCCTGACAACCGCCACCAAAACGCAAAACAGCCACGTTATCTTCCGTCAGTTCAACGAGACTTACCTCGCCACCGTGAGACGCAAGCCCCGGGTTAATATCAGTCACTAAGAGATAAGTTATACGCTCCTCGAGCGATGAGTTTTCATCGACCCGAGGCATTTTAGCGTTAGGCGCCTTGATAGTAAGCTGCCCTCCCATCTTCTCCTCTGCGTAATCGACATATGCTTCCTCAAGGAAAGGAATACTTTTGGTTTCGACGTACAGCTTAAAACCATTGAGATCAACAACTGTATCATCAGGGACAATATCTTCAGACTTACAGTACGCCAAACATGTTTCAGCCATTTTTGTGCCGGGCTGAGTGACAAACATACGAACCCCCATACCGGAGTCTTCTTGCTTATCAATCAATGACGACAAATACACTTGCGCCGAATCTGAAACAGTAACCATAAATAAATACACCTGATAGAATTTGCGCTAATTCTAGACCTTTCCGTTGAATTGATAAAGACCTAGTAAAACACTCGGATATAATCTATATCAAAACATTTCAATATAGTTTCCGTTCAGGTATTATTGCGCGCCTGCTCACTCGTTAAACAAAGCGCGAAAGCGGCAGCCTGCCGGAATATTTCATTAAAAGGTAAATCCATGACAGATAAAGCATTACGTACCGAAGCCCTCCTAAAGGCAATAGAGGAACGCATCCTCATTCTTGATGGCGCTATGGGTACGATGATTCAGAGATTAGGTTTTTCTGAAGAGGATTACCGAGGTACACGCTTCGCGGATATCGAACAAGACGTCAAAGGCAACAATGACCTTTTGTGTCTGACTCAAGCAGATGCGATTGCGCGCATCCATCGTGAATATCTTGATGCTGGTGCAGACATCATTGAAACCAACACCTTTAACTCCACAAAGGTATCGCAGGCCGACTATAACATGGAAGAGCTAGTCTACGAGCTCAACTATGAAGCCGCCCGAATTGCGCGGGAAGAGGCTGACAAAAAAACCGCCGAGACGCCAGATCGGCCTAGATTCGTTGCAGGGGCCGTCGGCCCAACCTCTAGAACCGCATCAATCAGCCCGGACGTAAACAATCCCGGTTATCGTAATGTCACCTTCGAAGAACTCTATGATAACTATTATGAAGCCGTAAAAGGCCTTGCCGAGGGTGGGTCCGACATCATTCTGATCGAGACGATCTTCGACACGCTGAATGCTAAAGCGGCGATATATGCTACCGAGCAGTTTTTCATAGACGAAGGCTACGCGCTGCCGATCATGATTTCCGGAACAATTACTGACGCATCAGGCAGAACGTTATCAGGGCAAACAGCCGAAGCGTTTCTCTACTCGGTACAGCACTGCAAGCCATTAAGCATAGGCTTCAACTGCGCTCTAGGTGCCGACGCATTAAGGCCTTACATCGAAGAGCTTTCAGAGAAAGCGAACTGTTATGTTAGCGCACACCCTAATGCTGGCCTGCCCAACGAATTTGGTGAGTACGACCAGACCGACGAAGAGATGGCGGCAATCGTCGAAACCTTTGCACAAAGCAATTCCATCAACATTATCGGCGGCTGTTGTGGCTCAACACCGGAGCACATCGCCGCAATTGCCCGACACGTTAGCAAGTACCCTGCTCGCAAGATCCCAACGATTGAACCGAAAGTTCGGCTATCAGGCCTTGAAGCTTTCGTTGCAGATGAGAACACGCTGTTCATTAATGTCGGTGAGCGCACCAACGTCACAGGCTCGCGACGCTTTTTGCGTCTGATAAAAGACGAGCAGTTTGACGAAGCCTTAGATGTCGCACGAGATCAAGTCGAGAATGGCGCACAGATTATCGATATCAACATGGATGAAGGCATGCTGGAATCCGCCAGCGCAATGGCCACCTTCCTCAATCTAATCGCATCTGAGCCGGACATCTCTCGCGTACCGATCATGGTGGATTCTTCGAAGTGGGAGGTGATTGAAAAAGGACTTCGTCATATTCAAGGCAAAGCCGTAGTGAACTCAATTAGCCTAAAGGAAGGCGAAGAACAGTTCGTCAAACACGCCAAGGCCTGCATGCGTTATGGAGCAGCCGTTGTCGTGATGGCCTTTGATGAACAAGGCCAGGCAGACACCTTTGAGCGAAAAATTGAGATCTGTAAACGCTCCTATGATGTGCTCGTGGGGCTTGGTATGCCACCGTCAGATATTATCTTTGATCCAAACATCTTCGCTGTCGCTACCGGAATTGATGAGCACAACAATTACGCAGTCGACTTCATTGAAGCAACCCGATGGATTAAAGAAAACCTCCCCCACGCGAACATTTCAGGCGGCGTGAGCAACGTGTCATTCTCATTCCGCGGCAATGACGCAGTGCGCGAAGCCATCCATTCTGTATTTTTATACCACGCGATTAAAGCTGGCATGAACATGGGTATCGTGAATCCTGGCCAGCTCGTCATTTATGATGAAATCGACCCGGAATTGAAAGAGCGCGTTGAAGACGTGGTCATGAATACGCGAGACGATGCCACAGACCGACTACTTGAAATAGCGGATAAATTTAAAGGCACTGGCGGAGAAAAGCAGGTTGAAAATCTGGAATGGCGGGAGCTACCTGTCAATAAGCGCCTAGAACATGCTTTGGTGAAAGGCATCACTACATTTATTGTCGACGATACAGAAGAAGCGCGACAACAAGCCGCCCGTCCAATCGAAGTGATTGAAGGCCCATTAATGGATGGCATGAACGTCGTTGGGGACCTATTTGGCGCCGGCAAGATGTTCCTTCCACAAGTAGTTAAAAGCGCTCGCGTAATGAAACAGGCGGTTGCTCACCTGATACCCTATATCGAAGCAGAGAAAAGCGGCAAAGCACAATCCAAGGGCAAGATTCTAATGGCGACCGCTAAGGGCGACGTGCACGACATTGGCAAAAATATCGTGGGCGTTGTCCTTCAATGCAACAATTACGAAGTCATCGATTTAGGTGTCATGGTTCCTGCAGACAAAATCATAGCGGCGGCAAAGGAGCACAATGTCGATGTTATCGGCGTTAGTGGATTAATCACGCCGTCACTCGACGAAATGGTCCATGTCGCAAAAGAAATACAACGCGATGGCCTGAA
>NZ_LWFU01000427.1:0-1387 GCF_001635135.1 Oleiphilus sp. HI0080 | reverse complement strand
CTCTGTTGCCAATGGTGTATACACGTAATATTCGGTTTCCGGAGTGGGGCGCTAACTATATACAGAACACACGAAACAGCACGACAGGATTGTTTTATGTGGAAGACGCAGAGACTGAATTTGTCATGCCCGATAATCTTGGCTCAGATACCATGAATGTAGCCATAGAGAGTAATGCCTCGGCGTTTCGTTATGAGCAGTCTTTTGGGAAGAAATCACTTGGTGTTTTAGGCACTTTGAGGCAGGGCCAAGACAACTACCATAATTATGTTGGCGGTGTAGATGGCCTGTGGGATTTAAGTATCGACGATAAGCTGAGATTTCAGTTGATGTATTCAGATACTCAGTATAATGAAGCGTTTGCGGATGACTTATGTGAGTCTGGTGATTGCACTCGAGATCCGATCCCGGATTTTTGTCCTCTAGGAAATTGCGGAACGAATGCCTATGTACAGCGCGCCGATTATGAACGGAAATTGACGGGGCATGCATTTAGGTTCAATTACAAGCACGACGGGCCAAACGGTTTGTATTGGCTCAATTATTATGACGTGCACCGTGATTTTCGTGGCGACTTAGGGTTTCAGAAGCAGGTGGATTATCGAAGTGTGAATTTGGCCTATGGCCAGAAGTGGTATCTTCGTGTACCCAATGATGATGGTGAGTCTCGTATTAGAGCGTATGGGGTATTTACCGAAACGCGGTCGCAAGCCAACGAAGACATTGAAACGGCTTACGCTCTCTATGGTGAATTTCGAGGATGGAAGCAGACTGTTTTTCGGTTTGGTCCGACGTGGAAGTCGCGCGCTGTTAATCGAATCAATCAAAACTCGTTGGAGCTGGGCGATAATGCGCCGCTTTTTGATGAGCATTATTGGCTTTGGTACTACGAGATTTCGCCTTGGAGCCAGTGGACCTTTAACTTTGATGGGAAATACGGCGAGCAGGCCGACTCGGATAATTTGAGATTGGGGGATCTACGTGAGTTTAAACCTCGTGTTCGCTACCAGTTAGGGCATATTGAAATAGATGCTAAAGCAACGCATCGCATTTTTGATGTTGAGGAAGGTCAGCTCTATAAAGAGGAATTTTATACCCTAGGTGTGACCTATCGAAGTAGCAAAATATTTAGTCACCGCCTCTTGTGGCTGTACGATATTACTGAGCGAAACTTGGCTATCTGGCTAGGTAGCGAGACGGCTAAAGAAACAAGCAATAGCGTCGAGTACACGGCGATTTATCAGCCCAGCAGTGCGCTACGGATTCTTTCAGGTTTTAAGTTTGAGTACGAGCTGGATAGCGATGTGGATGATAAACGATATCTCACTAATCGAGAGCTGTACGTAAAGCTTGAATATACTTTTTCCAAAGGCTTTGATTAGCGCGT
>NZ_LWFU01000426.1:0-5956 GCF_001635135.1 Oleiphilus sp. HI0080 | reverse complement strand
TGTCCGTGCCGCCACCAGACAAATATGCAGTCAGCTGGAAAAGTTCTGTGTTATTAATGCCGCTGCCGTCGATATCCGCAATGTCGAAAGAGACGTTAGAGCTGCTATTGAACGACAATGAAAAGTGAATATTGTCGTTAAACTCCGTCGTCATAAAGAAGTCGCCAAAAGCACCCGCTGGAATTGGTGCGTCATTTGGGACAAACGCGTCGGTCGGGGAACCAACACGAACAATCTTGATCGCATTATCATGCACAGGAGCGACATCATCAAAGCTCAACGTGATGCCATCACCAACAAATTCGTTGCCCACAATTGTACATTCGTTGTTACCCTGGCCAGCACAAACACCTGAGCCACCGCCCGTCATGTATGTTGTACCAAAATCTTCGAAATCGATTGTGCCAGCTTGTGTAGCACCAGCAAGTGAAATCAGACCCGCCGTTAAAAGCGCCTTTTTCATTTTACAATCGTCTTAAACTTCGCGCTCTAGCCCATTTGACCGGAGGAGTTGCCAGAAGGCTTGCTCTCGATCCTTACTATTTCAACGAGAGACAAACCACGTTCCGCTGGCTTGGGCCATCCTAGTTTCACTGAGGGAGCGCCAGCTCTTGTTGAGAAGCATAAAATAGGCCGAGGACGTGTAAGCTATATAAAACAAACACCTAAGTAGACTGTATGCTGAGATAGATTAGCAAAGTCGTAAAAATTTCAGACACCTAAGCGTACCTATCCCTTCCGAGACTTAAACACTTAGAAGTAAGCCCAGGTGATATCGCAGTAAGAAGGAACGAAAAGAAAAACAATAGCAAAGCGCTACTAAGCAAGCCTGGCATTGCCAGGCTTTGAACTCATCAACTTTTGCTCATCAAGCAACTAAAAACAATTAAAGCTTAATCCAAGTTGCTTTGAGCTCACTGTACTTGTCGAGCGCATGAAGAGATTTGTCTCGGCCATTACCACTCTGTTTGAATCCGCCAAATGGTGCAGTCATATCACCACCATCATACTGATTGACCCATACAGAACCGGCTTTCAAACCTCGCGCAAACCGATGCGCACGACTTAGGTTGCTGGTCCAAACAGCGGCCGCAAGACCATAAATAGAGTCGTTTGCTATCGTCAATGCGTCGTCTTCATTAGTAAATCGAATCACGGACAATACCGGGCCGAAAATTTCCTCTGCCGCAATGGACATATCATTCGACACCCCTTCGAACACGGTTGGCTCAACAAAACAGCCATTCGTCATTTCCACAGGCTTATTACCACCCACTGTTAATGTAGCGCCCTGCTCTTTACCCAGCTCAATGTACGAACAAATTCGTTCTAACTGTGCATCGTCAACTATCGCACCAACCGTCGTTTCCGGATCAAGAGGATTACCCGGTTTCCAACTCGCCATATGAGCACGAACTTTTTCCATAAACTCATCGGCAATGGAATCTTCAACCAATAGACGGGAGCCTGCGGTGCATACTTCACCCTGGTTGTAGCATATCGCTCCTGCGGCAGCTTCTGCAGCAGCATCCAAGTCGGGTGCATCAGCAAAAACAACGTTTGGTGATTTTCCGCCAGCCTCGGCCCAAACCCGCTTCATATTCGACTCACCAGCAAACACCATTAGCTTCTTCGCCACTCCAGTTGAACCGGTAAAGGCTAATGTATCGACATTCATATGTTCTGCCAACGCTTGGCCCGCGGTATGTCCAAAGCCCGGAAGCACGTTAAACACGCCGTCTGGAATACCTGCCTGTTTCGCCAACTCGGCAATACGAATCGCGGTCAATGGCGACTTCTCTGAAGGCTTGAGAATAAACGAGTTACCCATCGCGAGCGCTGGTGCGAATTTCCATGCAGCCATCAGCAATGGAAAGTTCCAAGGAACAATTGCGGCAACGACACCAATCGGCTCTTTCGTCACCATACCCAATTGATCACTGGGTGTTGGTGCAAGCTCATCATAAACCTTGTCAATTGCCTCTGCTGTCCAACGAATCGCCCGCAATGTGCCGGAAAGGTCATCCTCTAGCGAGAAGCTAATCGGCTTCCCCATATCCAATGTCTCGAGCAAAGCGATCTCATCGATCGCGTCTTCTATAAGGTCAGCGAACTTCAGTAGAATCGCCTTTCTGTCTGTTGGCGGCAAATTAGCCCAAACGCCCGATTCAAATGATTCCCGTGCACACGCGACAGCTAAATCAACATCTTCCTTCTTACATGACGCGACATGGACTAAAACGCGTCGATCAATCGGACTTACACACTCAAATTCATCGCCATCTTTCGCTTTGCGGTATTCTCCATTAATAAAGGCACGGCCCTCTATTGAAATCGACTTTGCCAAGCTCTCCCAGTACGCTAGATCTTTAGTTGTGTGCACTATATTCCCCGAAAATTATAAAACCGAAGACGAAACGATACGTCTGAAGGGTAAAAATTTCAATATATCGAACGATATTTCACGAACTTCATTTTCTTATTAAGGGCAATAATAGGTAGGAGATCATCGCCTTAAGCTCTTATTTAGAAGGGATGTAATGGTTTTTTAAGTGACGTAACATTCCAGGGCTTGATGTTTTATTTATTTTACATACACTACGCTTACGTTGTTCAATAAATTAAACACTCTGTTCTTGAGGTTTTTATGTCCACTCAACACTCAAACCTAGACGCTTTCTGGATGCCATTTACAGCAAACCGTCAGTATAAATCTGCTCCTCGAGTACTTGTTGGCGCGAAAGGAATGCACTACACAACAGAAGACGGACGAAAAATACTGGACGGCACAGCGGGTCTTTGGTGTACCAATGCAGGACACGCTCGTACGGAAATTACGGAAGCCGTTAGCAAGCAAATTCAACAGCTTGATTTCGCGCCAACATTCCAGATGGGGCACCCTCTTCCTTTTGAGTTAGCTCAAAAACTTGTGCAACACACCCCGGATGGTCTGGATCACGTATTCTTTACCAATTCGGGATCAGAGTCGGCCGACACTGCACTAAAAATCGCTCTTGCTTACCATCGAGCAAAAGGGAATGCCCACAAAACCCGTCTCGTCGGAAGAGAAAAGGGTTACCACGGCACAAACTTTGGGGGTATCTCAGTTGGCGGCCTAGGCAATAACCGTAAAGCTTTTGGTAGCTTGTTGTCCGGTGTCGATCACCTCAAACATGCCTGGGTTGCTGGTAGCGAATTTACCAAGGGCCAACCAGATCACGGTGAAGAGCTTGCAGATGAGTTGAACAACATGATCGCACTACATGGTGACACAATCGCCGCCGTGATCATTGAACCTGTTGTTGGTAGTGGCGGCGTTTGGATGCCGCCAAAAGGTTACTTGGAGCGTCTACGCAAGATTACGAAAGAAAACGACATCATTCTTATTTTTGATGAAGTGATAACCGGTTACGGAAGAATCGGTAAAGCGTTTGCAGCAGAGCGCTTCGGCGTAACACCCGACATTATCACTTCGGCGAAAGGTCTAACTAACGGCGCAATTCCCATGGGGGCGGTGTTTGTTTCTGGCGAAATCCACAATGCGTTCATGCAAGGGCCAGAAGAAGTTATTGAGTTATTCCACGGTTATACGTATTCCGGCCATCCGGTTGCAGCGGCGGCGGCTATCGCTACACTGGAAGTCTATGAAAAAGAGAACCTGTTTGAAAAAGCGATCGCGCTTGAGTCGTACTGGCAGGATGCTCTTCATAGCTTGAAAGAGTTTGATGTCGTCAAGGACATTCGAAACCTTGGGCTGGTTGGTGCAGTTGAATTTAAGTCCAGTGCAAAAATGGGCGAACGAGGCTTCAAAGTTTTTAACGAATGTTACTGGAAGCACGATGCGCTAGTGCGTTGTACTGGCGATATTATTGCGATGTCTCCACCCTTGATCATCTCTGAATCAGATATCGATCAGTTAATGCACTCAATGCGTTCCGCGATCAAGTCACTCTATTAAGGGTGAGCTAAACAAGAATTTCTTAAACATTAGGTTAACTATGACTACTATTAATCACTACGTAAATGGTCAAGAAACTGGCCCAAGTGCGCGCTCTCATAACGTATTCAATCCTGCTACCGGTGAGCAAATTGCCGAAGTATCCCTTGCCTCAGCCACTGAGGTAGAAAGCGCCATCGCGATTGCGCAGAAGACCTTCGAAACTTGGTCTCAAACAACGCCGCTTAGCCGCGCACGGATCCTTTTCAAGTTCAAAGCAATTGTTGATGAACGTCGTGACGAGCTGGCAGCCGTAATTACTGCACAGCACGGAAAAGTATACGAAGACGCATTGGGCGAAATCACTCGCGGTCTTGAAGTCGTTGAATTCGCTTGCGGTATTCCTTCTGCTCTCAAAGGCGAGTTTACAGAACAAGTAGGTGGCGGTATTGATGCATGGAGTACCAGCCAACCTCTCGGTGTCGTAGCAGGCATCACCCCATTTAACTTCCCGGCCATGGTTCCAATGTGGATGTGGCCAGTCGCCATCGCGTGCGGTAACACCGTAGTAATGAAGCCTTCTGAAAAGAATCCAACTGCCAGTATGCTGATGGCTGAATGGATGAAAGAAGCGGGTCTTCCTGATGGCGTTCTAAACGTGGTGAATGGCGACAAAGAGGCAGTAGACGTTCTGCTTACCCATAAAGATATACAAGCAGTTAGCTTTGTTGGCTCGACACCAATTGCTGAATATATTTACTCGACGGCTTCAGCGAATGGCAAACGGGTGCAAGCTCTAGGTGGCGCGAAAAACCATATGATTGTGATGCCCGATGCAGACATTGACGGTGCAGTAAACGCCCTGATTGGCGCAGCTTATGGTTCAGCCGGTGAACGCTGTATGGCTATCTCGGTTGCGCTCGCAGTAGGTGATATCGCTGATGAGCTGGTAGCGAAGCTAGCAGAAAAAACGAAAGCGCTAAAAATCGGCGATGGTTCAAATAAAGGCCTTGATATGGGCCCTTTGATTAGCAAAGAACATCTTGAGAAAGTCAAAGGCTACATTGCCAAAGGCGTTGAAGAAGGCGCGACGTTAGTAGTCGATGGACGCGAAGCAAAAATCGATGCAAACGAGAAAGGCTACTTCCTTGGTGGCTGTTTGTTCGACAACGTCACGAAAGACATGGTCATTTATCAAGAAGAGATTTTTGGCCCTGTACTTTGTGTCGTTCGTGTCCCTGATTACTCAACGGCTGTTCAGATGATCAACGATCACGAATACGGAAATGGTACTTCTATTTATACCCGCAGCGGCGGCATTGCGCGCAAGTTCACGCATGATGTTCAGGTAGGTATGGTCGGCGTCAATGTGCCAATCCCTGTGCCGATGGCATTCCACTCATTTGGTGGCTGGAAGCGCTCTCTCTTCGGTGCCAACCACATGCACGGACCTGAAGGGGTCAAGTTCTACACCAAGCGCAAAGCGGTCACTGCTCGCTGGCCAGAAGGTGATCTCGGTGCAGAATTCGTGATGCCTACAATGAAGTAAATATCCCGACGAGCCCAGCCTTCTGGGCTTTTTTGTTTTGGAGTTTTATGAACGTTTCAAAAATTCAATTCGTCGCTGAAAACGTCAGCAAAGAAAGTTACCTGCCAGATCAGGAAAAGATTGTTCACGGTGAGCCCGCACAAAACCTCTGGAATAACTATTCAAGTAAAGATGAAAAGTTCCATGTAGGAATTTGGGATTCGAAAGCTGGACGCTGGTCGGTGAGTTATTCCGAGCATGAGTTTTGCCATATTCTTGAAGGCAGCTCGATCATTATTGATGAAAGCGGGAATGAGCTTAAAGTTAACAAAGGCGACCAGTTTGTCGTTCCTGCCGGTTTCAATGGCGAATGGCAAGTAGACGATTATTGTAAAAAGATCTACGTAATTTACGAGGCATAAAGCTTATGCGCACAGAACATACCGGTTCCTATTATGCGGCATCGCGAAATGACAAAATTGATCGGCCAA
>NZ_LWFU01000425.1:0-2791 GCF_001635135.1 Oleiphilus sp. HI0080 | reverse complement strand
TAATGTATTCAAGTACTGTTCTCTCTGCAACGCTGATATCGACCGTTGCTTGCATGCCAGGGATGACGTTTAAGCGATTCTCCCCTTCGCCAAAGTACGATTTATCGACATGTACTTTGACAATATAGTAACTGTTGCCGCGTTGATCGGTAATGGAGTCGGCGGAGATGGTCTCAACTTTGCCATCCAAACCACCATAGACCGCAAAGTCAAAAGCGGAGATTTTCACTTTGGCATATTGATCTCTGCGTACAAACCCGATGTCTTTGGGTTTTACTTTGACCTCAACCAGTAACTCGTCTCCAATTGGTACGATATCGATTAATTCAACACCTGGC
Organism: Oleiphilus sp. HI0080; assembly: GCF_001635135.1. Taxonomy (NCBI): domain Bacteria; kingdom Pseudomonadati; phylum Pseudomonadota; class Gammaproteobacteria; order Oceanospirillales; family Oleiphilaceae; genus Oleiphilus; species Oleiphilus sp. HI0080. Next base: position 2,453 of record NZ_LWFU01000425.1, on the reverse strand, counting down.
CGTGCAACACCACCGATCGTATTCACATAGAGTTTTTGAATGACGCCATCGACTGGTGAGCGCAGCTCGGTACGGTCAACGCTCGCCTCGGTGACGGTTTGCTTGCCTCGTGAAATATCTAAACGTGTGCGGACTTCTGACAACTGTTGCTGTGCTTTGGATTTAAACGCAGCGATGACGCTTTGTTCTTCTCCTTTCAGGCGTTCGACTTCTGATTCAAGGGAGGGTATCTGGTTTTTGGTTTGATTCACCTCAGTTTGTGCACGGCTTAATTGTTGTTTGATGTCGAGCACAACCGATTCCGATACTGCCCCCATTTTAAGCAGAGGCTCGTTCATTTTGAGCTGCTGTTGGATCAACTTGACTTGAGTTTCTTGATCTTCTTGCTGCTGTTTAGCGGACACAAGCTCTTGCCGCGCTTTACTCGCTTTTAGATGAATGTCGTCAATTTGTTTGTGCAGCTCGTCTTGACGTACTTTATAAAGTTGTACTTGTGTCTCTACAAAGCGCTTATTCTGATTTGCCATCTCTGGGTCAAAGTCGGGGGACATTCCCGCCACTTCCGCGGCAAGTCGCACTTCTTCGGCAATGAGTGACGAGGTTTCCGCGACCGATTGTGCCAGTGCACCGCCCGCTGAGGTGGCGTCTAACTCCATAAGTAGATCACCCGCTTTAACGGTTTGTCCCTCGCGGATATAGATGTCTTTGACTATACCACCGTCCAGATTCTGAATGACTTGCGTGTGGCTGATAGGGATCGCTTTGCCTTGTCCACGGACGATCTCATCAATACTTGAGAAATACGCCCAAGCGGCAAGCACACCAACCATACCGAGTAGTGCCCAAAGGATCACTTGCGCGACTTTCGGGGTTCGCATTAGCTCACCTTGCGACGCATCCGTTACAAAGTTGAGATCTTGCTGATTCAGCTTCTTCAGCTGATTTTTGGAGAGGCTCATGCTACGCCTCCATCATTATCTGAGTGGGCGGCTGGCTTTCCAGCAAGACGATCGAGGATATCTTGTTTCGGGCCATGCATGAGTATTTCGCCATCGTCCATGACTGCGATTGAATCGAGCAAACTTAGAATGGCCAAGCGTTGAGTGAACACAATAATCGTTTTATCCGGAGCAAGCTTGCTTAAACGCGCGATAAGTCGGCGCTCTGAATCTTGATCTAAGGCACTTGTGGGCTCATCAAAAATGAGAATTTTTGGATCTCGCAGCAGTGCTCGCGCAAGTGCAATACATTGACGTTGGCCACCAGACAACATGCGTCCGTTCTCGCCAGTCTGACGGTTCAAGCCCTCAGGGTGGGTTGCCGTAAATTCTAGTACACCCGACATTTCTGCGGCTTTCAAAATTTGCTCGTCGGTCGCGTAGGGGGTTCCCGAGGCGATATTGTCGCGAATCGAACCCGAGAAAAGTGTTGGTTGTTGCTCTACGCAGCCAATCATCGCCCGCAAGTCGCTCGGATCGAGTTGTCGAATGTCGAGCCCATCGAGTTTGATGACACCTTCTGTTGGCGTGTAAAGCCCCATTAATAAGCGCAGCAGTGTGGTCTTTCCGCAACCAATACGTCCGATCACCGCAAGGCGACTTCCGGCGGGGATATTCAGATTGACGTTCTTTATGACCGACACGGTCTGCTCGGGAAAAGCCATGCCGACGCCTTCCAACTCAAAGTGTCCTTCAGTTTTGTCGCGTTGCAGATATTGCTTGTCTGGGTCGCGCTCAATAGGCATCTCCATGATTCGGGCAATACCTTCGTAGGCTTCTTTGGTTTGACCATACCGAGCAATTAAACCTGCAACCTGAGCCATTGGCGCGATGACTCGCCCTGTCAGCATACTGGCGGCAATCAAGCCACCCATGCTCAGCTCGTGGTTAGATATCTCGTAAACGCCCACAATGAGCAGCGCCACGGTGGTCATTTGTTGAATGAAACCGGAGGTGCTGGTGCCGATGGTTGAATATAAGCGAGAGCGGTTACTCCAGTACGATGTTTCGCCAACGTTTTGTTCGTATTTACGCTGGTTGAGCCCTTCCATACGATTGCTTTTGACGGTTTCTAGGCCATTCAGCGTTTCAATCAACAAACCGTTTTTAACCGTAGAGGCACCATAACTGTGGGAGATGGATTCATCGACAGGCCGACGAATCAACACCGTGATAACGAGAATCAACACCACCGAAACAATGGGTACGATCACCAAGTTGCCGCTAAAGACGTAAATGGCAAGCAGAAAGATAATGACAAACGGAATGTCGACCAGAGTGCTCATGGTCGCAGAGGTGATAAAGTCTCGAATACTTTCGAACTCGCTGACCATTTTTGCAAAAGAGCCGACGGAGGCCGGGCGATATTCCAGTTTGAGCGCTTGCACATGCGCAAAAATCTTAGAAGAAAGAATAACGTCTGATTTGCGTCCAGCGATATCAAGAAAGTAAGTA